>NZ_JBQSXL010000024.1:0-67782 GCF_052378165.1 Halomonas sp. AOP30-A1-24 | reverse complement strand
AAAAAAGTATTCTATGCTAAAGGAGCCCCTGCAATTTGCAAGGTTGGAATGTTGTCCATCGTTGGCATTTGTTACCAATAAACTAAGCGGGGGACCCCTTCATGTATTTACGGTAATCCCCCCGAAAAATAATCGCGTTGATAAGTGGAATTTTGTAACCTGAAAACACAGGAGATTTCACATGCGCAAATCACGTTTTACCGACAGCCAAATCATGGCGATTTTGAAGCAGGCGGAGTCTGGTATGCCTGTCCCTGAACTGTGTCGCGAACACGGCATGAGCAGTGCCTCATTTTATAAATGGCGCTCCAGGTACGGTGGTATGGACACGTCCATGATGAAGCGCCTCAAGGAGTTGGAAGATGAGAACCAGCGCCTCAAGAAGATGTATGCCGAAGAGCGGTTGAAGGCAGTGTTGCGCCAGGAAGCCCTTGAGGGGAAGTGGTAAAGCCATCTCAACGCCGCGAGATGGCAAAGAATGTCGTTGAGACCGGTTGCTGCAGTATTCGACTGGCCTGTCAGGTTTTCGGGATCAGTGAAACCTGTTACCGCTATCAAGCGAAGCTGAGCCATGAGAACGCCGTTATCGCTGACTGGCTGGTGCGCCTGACTCACCATCAGCGTAACTGGGGGTTTGGACTGTGTTATTTGTATCTGCGCAACGTGAAGGGCTTTGGTTGGAACCATAAACGGATCTACCGAATTTATCGGGCATTGGAGCTGAACTTGCGCATCAAGCCCAAAAAGCGATTGGTGCGTGAAAAGCCAGCGCCACTGGTTGTACCCACTGCGCTGAATACCTGCTGGTCGATGGACTTCATGCATGATCAGTTGGCCAATGGCCGAAAGTACCGGTTGTTCAACGTGATCGATGATTACAATCGAGAAGGCCTGATCATCGATGCAGACTTCTCACTGCCAGCAGAGCGCGTGATACGCTCCTTAAACCAGTTGATCGAATGGCGTGGCCGACCCAGGGCCATTCGGTGCGACAACGGCCCGGAATACATCAGTGGCAAGCTAACCCGTTGGGCGAAGCAGAACGGTATTGAGTTGCTGCACATTCAACCTGGCAAGCCGCAGCAGAATGCCTACATCGAACGTTACAACCGAACAGTCCGTTATGATTGACTGAGTCATTATTTGTTCGACTCGATCGCTGAAGTACAGGATTTTGCCACACGCTGGCTCTGGACGTACAACCACGAGCGACCGAATATGGCATTGGGCGGGATAACACCGAAACAGAAGGTGACCATGGCTGCCTAACCAACTCTACTTATCGCCCCGGTTATAAATGGGGGGATTACCATCCCAGCCGCGGAGCGCAGGCATGTTGAGACGGTACGAACTTTGATTGAGGCAGGGGTTGACGTAGATCACGTTAACAATCTTCATTGGACCGCGCTGCTGGAGGCAATCATCTTGGGCGATGGGCAGGCCCACCATCGGAAAATCGTAGAGTTGTTAGTTGAGGCAGGCGCTAATGTTAACTTGGCGGATGGTAACGGCGTGACGCCACTGCAGCATGCAAGCGGTGCTAACTATCAGGATATCGAAAAAATCCTTATCGCTTCTGGCGCTCGCTAATATAAGGCCTAACCGCCACTTTTTTGTCAGCTAGTCATGCAAATAGCCAACGAGCTTGAAAAATAAAGCGACTCAAGGCCTGCTCAAGGTCATGGCTAAGCATTATTCATTGCTTTAAGGCTTACAGATAGCAAACTCTTAAGTTTAGATTCTTCCAAGTTATGATTAGCGTTAAGGCCTTGCAACAAGGATAAGAAGAGGGCTAGAGCTAACGGTGCTACTGAGTTTCTGGAATTTCACCTGGTACGCGGTATCTGACACTTTCTGCTTGCTGCTCTTCATAGCGTTTATTTTCATCGTCCGGCACAACGCCAAGTACGGTTTCTTTTGAGCCGTCTGGCCAGGTATACGTCGTGCATCCCGCTAGCGACGCCATTGCTATTAACGCCAGAAAAGCCACTATCCCGGTGGTGAGACGATATTGCAGCATAAAATTATTCCCTGTATTACGTTGGATTAATGAAAAGAATACGGAATTGTAGCAGTGACTATAGGGCTCATGTCAGCGGGTTGTAAATCGTCTTTTGTGTTGTGCGTACGAATAACCGTTTAAAAATAAATGTCTACACTGATATAGAGCGATAATACTGTATGGGGTGTGAGGGTATTTCGTTGGTTGACGATAGGCTTGGAGGAAAAGCCGGGGGGCTCTTGAGACAAGTTAGCCCTTATCTAGCTGCTAATATAAGGTAACCATGGATAGATTGGCTTGTATCGAAGAGGTCTTTAATAGCCGATAGGGATACTGCCGACGAAAATGTAAGGATACATGATGCACTCATCGACAGAGCGCCGCTTGGTATGGCTTTCACGCTTAACGTTATTGGGAACGCTGCTGACTATTGTCGTTATCTTGGTCGGTGCCTGGACGCGTTTAGTGGACGCGGGGTTAGGTTGCCCGGATTGGCCCGGCTGCTATGGTCGCTTGCTCGTCCCTGATGGTGAGCATGCTGCTCTACGCCATCCCGATGCACCCCTGGATGTTGCAAAAGCCTGGGTGGAAATGGTGCATCGTTATATAGCGGCTCTTCTCGGAATATTGGTTCTAAGCGTTTTAGTGCTTGGCTGGCCACTTCGCAATACTCGCCATTACCCTTGGTGCATTAGCGTGCTTCTACTTGCCGCTATCATTATACAAGGGGGCTTTGGTGCATTTACCGTGACCCTGAAGCTTTGGCCTCAAGTGGTTACTTTGCACTTGCTGGGCGGGCTAAGCGTATTGCTGCTCTTTTTCTGGCTGCATCTTAGGCTAACCAGTGTTTCTGAGAAAAAGGTCATGGGAGCAAACTGCTTTAATGTTTTTTGGGGCTTAGCCGCCGGGCTATTGATTTTGCAGCTTGGCCTGGGGGGCTGGGTAACAAGTAACTATTCAGGTATGGCTTGCCAAGGGTTCCCCGCTTGTAATGGCCAGTGGTGGCCAGCCATGGATTTTAGTGAAGGTTTCCATCTGACTCAAACGGTTGGCCCCAATTACCTGCATGGACAGCTGCATGCAGAAGCTCGGGTCGCGATTCACTATATGCATCGGCTAGGGGCGCTGTTGTTGGGTGTATCACTCTTGGTGCTTTGGTATCGATATCGCCACAACCCAAGTGTCGCTCGGGCGCTTGTATTTGTTATTGGGGTCTATGCGCTGCAGGTTGTACTTGGCATAGCCAACGTGTTGATGTGGTTGCCTTTGTGGTTGGCACTTGCGCATACTGCAGGGGCCGTTTTACTCGTGATTGGCATGGTGCGGGCTTGGTGGTGCGTGTGCTTGGGCGAGCGATAGAAAATAAGAGTTCAAATTTAAAATGATGTATAATTCCTGTTTAGTTTTTTGATGTACGACGGAGAGCATTATGAATTCGGTCAGCGCACTGATGGCGCTTACATTAGCGCTTGCTGTCATTGCGGCTTTATCCATGTACGCGCTTAAACTGCGCAAAGAGGTAAAACGCCGTGAAGCATTCCGCTTGGATGAAGATTTAAGGGCCCAGCAAAACAGCCTTGAAAATTTGGATTATGTAACAAGTGCATTGGTCCAAGGGCAGGTAGACATTACCGAAGGTTCATGGCGCTGTAAGGTGCTGCTTGAAATTGTTGATGCCAATCTTGCAGAGCATCCTGATTTTCAAGCCTTTTCTGAGGTTTATAACCGGACGCAGCATCTTAAAACGCACTCTGCGCGTGCCAATTTAACGCCCCGTGAGCGCATGAGCGAAGATAAGCAGCGTTTGGAAGTTGAGCGTGATATGAAGCCCGCGGTTCTGGCTGCTGCAGAAGCCGTTATAAAATGGCGTGCACAAGGCGGACCTGAGCTGTATAAAGGCGAAAATAAGAAGTAAGTTTGGTTTATTTTAGTGCGGCAATATGTTTTTTTGGTGCCGTATGTGGCAGTTTTGCTATGCTTGATATGTCGATGTTGGCAAGAAGTTGATATGTCGGCATTGTTGCCTTCAATGGTTAAAGCGTAATAATAGGCAGATTGTTCAATTCAGGCAGGGGAACGCCCGCGTGGTTAAAATTGAACAAGCGAAAAATGGATGCTCTCGCAATAAGAAGCATTGGATAGATTTGGCTATACGGCTAAGTCAGCATTGGATCAAGAAGGAGTCTTGTATGAAAAAGTCAACGACTGGGTTACTAATCGGTTCCGCCTTGGTAGTGGGCCTTTCAGGCTGTGCCACTTCCGCTAATCAATCTTCTGGCCAAGCTGGTGCTAGCAGCAGTGACCGTAGCTGGTATCAACACCCTGCTGTTTGTGGTCTGGCGGGAAGTTTGATTGGCGGTAGCATCGGCTATGCCACTAGCAGCTCTTCTGATGAAGATAGCGGTGCGGCAACGGGTGCTGTCGCTGGCGCTGCAATCGGTGGCCTGCTGTGTGCTGATCGTACGCCTGAGCCGGTAGCTCCGCAGTGCCCGACATACGGTGAAGTGCCTGCTGGTGTTGCCGTTGATGCGCAAGGTTGTCCGCTGGACTCCGATAATGACGGCGTGCCGGACTATCGTGACCAATGCCCGGGTACCCCCGCTGGTGTAGAAGTGGACGCAGTAGGTTGCCCGCTAGACTCCGACGGTGATGGCGTGCCGGATTACCGTGACCAGTGCCCCAATACGCCAGCTGGCACCGAAGTAAACGCGCTGGGTTGCCCAGATAGCGTTGTTCTTCAAGACGTTAACTTCGAGTTTGATTCTGCTCAGTTGACCGATAATGCCCGTAACATCCTGAACGGTGTTGCTGAGCGTCTGGTTAATAACCCCGATGTGCGTGTAAGCATCGATGGTTATACCGATTCACGTGGTACAGCTGCTTATAACAAAGGCTTATCTCAGCGTCGTGCTGAATCTGTGACTGCTTATCTTGCTCAGCGTGGCGTAGAAGCTAACCGCATGCGTGCTGTTGGTTACGGTGAAGAGAATCCGATCGCTACGAACGAGACTGATGAAGGTCGCGCACTGAACCGCCGTGTTGAAATTGACGAGTGGAACTAATACGCAGACTGCTTGGGCGCTAAACGTGTAGTGCTTTTGCTGGATGTGCCGCACATTTACTGTGCGTATCGACGGGAGGCGTATGCCTCCCGTTTTTATTTTCTGCGGCGCTCAAGTCTGTTAGGCTACGCGCTTGTATAACGTTGTATCACTTATTAAACGCCACGATCATTGATAGCGAAATGTGATCCTTGGTATGGATCACCACTGCGCTCAAGGAATACTGAATGCCCATTGTGACACTACCTGACGGTAGCCAAAGAACATTTGAAGCACCACTTTCCATTATGCAGCTTGCAGAATCCATTGGCCCTGGTTTGGCTAAGGCCTGCGTTGCAGGGCGGATAGATGGCGTTTTAGTCGATGCCGCAGATGTTATCGAGCACGATGCAAACGTAGCGATTATTACTGCGCGTGACCCTGACGGCGTGGAGATCATTCGTCACTCCTGCGCGCATTTGATTGGTCATGCGGTAAAGCAGCTTTACCCGGACGCTAAAATGGCGATTGGGCCGGTCATTGATAACGGCTTTTATTATGATGTCGACTTTGGTCGTTCAATTACGCCAGAAGATTTAGAGGCGATTGAAAAACGTATGCAAGCGCTAATAGAGCGCGAGTACGATGTTGTCCGTGAATATGTTGATCGCGATAAGGCAATGTCGACGTTTTCTCAGCGTGATGAAACGTATAAACAGGAAATTATTCGCGATATTCCTGACGGTGCGGATATCCGGCTTTATCATCATGAAGAGTACACGGATATGTGCCGTGGCCCTCATGTGCCTAATACCCGCCATCTAAAAGCGTTTAAGTTGACGAAACTTGCCGGCGCCTATTGGCGCGGGGATGCTTCAAACCCCATGCTGACGCGTATTTATGGCACTGCCTGGGGCGATAAAAAGCAGCTGAAAGCGTACTTGAAGCGGCTTGAAGAGGCTGAAAAGCGCGATCACCGTAAGCTTGCACGCCGTCTTGATCTCTTCCATATGCAGGAAGAGGCGCCAGGGATGGTGTTTTGGCATCCGAACGGTTGGGCGTTATGGCAGCAGATCGAACAGTATATGCGAGGCGTTTATAAAGACGGCGGTTACCAGGAAATTCGCTGTCCGCAAATAATGGACGTATCGTTGTGGAAAAAATCAGGGCATTGGGATAATTACGCGGACGGTATGTTCTTTACCGAATCCGAGAAGCGGGAGTATGCTCTCAAGCCCATGAATTGCCCTGGCCATGTGCAGGTGTTTAATTCCGGGTTGCGCAGCTACCGTGAGCTTCCGGTTCGCTTTGGTGAGTTTGGCGGTTGTCATCGTAACGAGCCCTCAGGCGCTTTGCATGGCATTATGCGTGTTCGTGCGTTTACTCAAGATGATGGCCATGTGTTTTGCACCGAAGCCCAGGTTGAGCCCGAGGTCACCAGCTTTCATCGCCAAGCGCTTAAGGTCTATACTGATTTTGGGTTTGAAGATATTGCCATTAAAATTGCGCTTCGCCCTGAGAAAAGAATTGGTAGTGATGATGTTTGGGATGAGGCAGAAGATGCGTTGCGTCGCGCGTTAAAAGCGTGTGATGTCGAATGGCAGGAGCTCCCTGGTGAAGGTGCGTTCTATGGCCCCAAGATTGAATACCATATGAAAGATTGCCTGGGGCGCGAGTGGCAGGTGGGCACCATGCAGGTTGATTTCATGATGCCCGAGCGTTTAGGTGCTCAATATGTGACCGAAGAGGGCGAACGTAAGCCGCCGGTCATGTTGCACCGTGCTATAGTAGGCTCAATGGAGCGCTTCATTGGTATCTTGATTGAACATTATGCGGGCGCTATGCCATTATGGTTGGCACCTCAGCAGGCGGTAGTGATGACAATTACCGATGCGCAGCGTGATTACGCTCTTGAATTAGAGCAGCGTCTGCAAAAAAGTGGCTTACGGGCTAAAGCGGACTTGAGGAACGAGAAGATCGGCTTTAAAATCCGTGAGCATACGTTACAGAAAATTCCCTATCTCCTTGTGGTGGGAGATAAGGAAGTCGAAGCTGACTCAGTGGCCGTGCGAACTCGCAGCGGCGAAAACCTCGGCACAATGACAGTCGATGCACTTATCGAGCGTCTTGGTGCGGAGCGAGCAGCCCTGGCGACATCGTCAATTGCCTAAGGAGACGGAACGATCAAGCGAAGCAATCAGCGCGGGCGTCCAGCAGACAAACGCCCACCAATGAACGAGCGAATTACCGAAGAAGAAGTGCGTTTAATCGATGCTGAAGGTGAGCAGTTGGGCGTTGTGCCTACCACCGAAGCGATTGAGCGTGCAGAAGCTGCCGGTTTAGACCTCGTGCAAATTTCGAATGCCGATCCCATTGTCTGTAAGATTATGGATTACGGTAAATTCGTTTTTGAGACGAAGAAGCAGAAAGCGGCTCAAAAGAAAAAGCAAAAGCAAATCCAGGTTAAGGAAGTTAAATTCCGTCCTGGCACCGACGAAGGCGATTATCAGGTAAAATTGAAAAACCTGATGCGCTTTTTGGAAGGTGGTGACAAGGGTAAGGTCACTTTGCGCTTCCGTGGTCGTGAAATGGCGCACCAGGACATCGGCCGCAAGCTGATGGAAAGGATCGCGGCAGACCTGGAAGAGATCGGAACGGTGGAGTCCTTCCCGAAAATGGAAGGCCGCCAGATGATCATGATTCTTGCCCCGAAAAAGAAGTGATCCAACGGCGAAACCAACGGGCTATCGCGTAGGCGATGGTCGGCCTTGGATTTTCTAAAAAATATCGAGCGGAGTTTTCTCATGCCGAAAATCAAAAGCAACAGCGGCGCTGCGAAGCGCTTTAAAAAGACCGCTAATGGCTTCAAGCACAAGCAGTCTCACCGTAGCCACATCCTGACCAAAAAATCGACTAAGCGTAAGCGTCAGCTGCGTGGAATGAAGCAGGTTCACGCTGCTGATAAAGCGCTGATCCAGCGCATGCTGCCAAACCTATAAGTCGTTTTTTTTGTCTGAGTGCTTAAAGCCTCAGCTATAAAGTCAGGAGTGTGTTATGACTCGTGTTAAGCGTGGTGTAGTTGCCCGTCGTCGCCATAAAAAAGTATTGAAGCAGGCTAAAGGTTACTACGGTGCCCGTTCGCGTGTTTTCCGTGTAGCTAAACAGGCCGTTATCAAAGCAGGTCAGTATGCTTATCGTGACCGCCGCAACCGTAAGCGTCAGTTCCGTGCGCTGTGGATTCAGCGTATTAACGCTGCTGCACGCATCAACGGTATGTCTTACAGCCGCTTTGTTGGCGGTTTGAAGAAAGCCGGCATCGAAATTGACCGTAAAGTATTGGCTGATCTGGCTGTACACGAAAAAGCCGCATTTGCTGCTATCGTGGAAAAAGCCAAGGCTGCCCAATAACGTCATAGCTGTGCAAATGCCAGCGTGAATTGACGAAGGTCATTTCAGTGTGACCCGCAGGGGAAGAGCAGCCGCTCTTCCCCTGTTTTTTTGTCACCTTCAATGTGCGACACCCTCATAAAAGGGAACCGCTTAATTCGGAGTGAAACGGATGGACCACCTTCCTACTCTGGTGTCTGAAGCACGTGATGCCATTCAGGCTTCGCAAGATGTTGCTTCGCTGGATGAGTTGCGAGTTCGCTATTTAGGCAAAAAAGGCGAAGTAACGGCTTTGCTGAAAGGGTTAGGCAAGCTAGCAGCCGAAGAGCGCCCGGCTGCTGGCGAACGCATTAACCAGGCAAAGCAAACATTGGCCAATGAAATTGACGCTAAGCGCCAGCAGCTTGAAAACGCAGCATTGAATGCACGGTTGGCCGCTGAGCGCATCGATGTTACGTTGCCGGGCCGTGGGCAGGCCAGTGGTGGCTTGCACCCGGTTACGCATACGCTTGAACGTATCGAAAGCTTATTTACGCGTATCGGTTATGACGTCGCGGTAGGACCAGAAATTGAAGATGACTATCACAATTTCGAAGCGCTCAATATTCCTGTGCATCACCCGGCACGCGGCATGGCGGATACGTTCTATTTTGATGCAACGCGGCTGTTAAGAACGCACACTTCACCCGTTCAAGTGCGCACAATGAAAGAGAGCGAGCCGCCCATTCGGATTGTGTGCCCCGGACGCGTTTATCGTAGCGACTCCGACCTGACGCATACGCCTATGTTTCACCAAGTGGAAGGACTGCTGGTGGACGAAGGGGTTAGCTTTGCTGACCTAAAGGGCACGATTGAAGACTTTCTGCAGGCGTTTTTTGAGCGGGACGACCTTTCTGTTCGCTTCCGTCCTTCGTATTTTCCATTTACCGAGCCTTCTGCTGAAGTCGATATCCAATGCGTTATGTGCAGCGGTTCAGGCTGCCGTGTTTGCTCGCATAGTGGCTGGCTGGAAGTAATGGGTTGCGGCATGGTACATCCTGAAGTTTTCCGCCGCTCGGGTATTGATACTGAACGCTATACCGGCTTTGCCTTTGGCATGGGGGCTGAGCGCTTAGCGATGCTGCGTTACGGTGTAAACGACTTGCGCCTGTTCTTTGAAAACGACCTGCGCTTCTTGCGCCAATTCGCTTAAGACCGCTGCCGAACACAGGAACGATCATGAAATTTTCAGAACAGTGGCTGCGCGAATGGGTATCACCGCAGCTGGACACGCAGGCGATTGCTGATCAGATCACGATGGCCGGCTTGGAAGTCGATGCAGTTGAAGCCGTAGCCGCTGCGTTTAGCGGCGTTGTCGTTGCTGAGGTGCTTACCAAAGAGAAGCACCCGGATGCCGACAAATTAAACGTATGTACCGTTAATGATGGCTCGGGTGAACCGGTGCAGGTGGTGTGCGGTGCAGCAAACGTTGATATCGGCCAGAAGATTCCTTTTGCTCAGGTAGGGGGCGCGCTGCCAGGCGATTTCAAAATCAAGAAGGCTAAGCTGCGCGGTGTAGAGTCACGCGGCATGATTTGTTCAGCATCGGAACTTGGGCTTGAGGAAGAAACCTCGCCCGGTATTCTGGTATTGGCTAATTCTGCGCCTATTGGCATCGATTTTCGCGAATATATGCACCTCAACGATATGACCATTGAGGTGGATCTTACGCCTAACCGCGGAGATTGCTTAAGTGTTAAGGGGCTTGCCCGTGAGGTGGGCGTGCTTAACCGGTTAGCCGTAACGCCGCCGGTCATCGAATCTATCCCGGCCGTAATAGATGACACCTTTGCTGCCAGCGTTGAAGCACCTGAGCAGTGTCCCCGATATGTGGGTCGCCTCATCAAGGGCATTAATGTAAAAGCGGAAACACCGCTTTGGATGGTAGAGCGCCTGCGTCGTAGCGGTATCCGTTCCATTGATCCTGTGGTGGACGTTACTAATTACGTCATGCTGGAGCTTGGCCAGCCGATGCATGCGTTTGATCGCGATAATTTGAACGGCCGCATCGTTGTGCGCATGGCGAAAGAGGGGGAGCGGCTAACCTTGCTGGATGGGCAAGACGTTGCCCTGCGCCCTGGAACATTAATGATTACCGATGAGGCGGGTCCGCTTGCCATGGCGGGAGTCATGGGCGGAGAGAATTCTGGGGTTAACGAAACTACCCAGACGATTTTCCTGGAGTCGGCATTTTTTACACCACTGGCGATTGCGGGTAAGGCGCGCTCTTACGGTTTGCACACCGATGCGTCACACCGGTTTGAGCGTGGCGTGGACCCTGAGCTTGCTACAGCGGCCATTGAGCGTGCGACACGCTTACTGTTGGATATTTGTGGCGGCCAGCCTGGCCCTGTCACTGAATGCGTCAGTGAAGAGCATGTGCCTGCTTCTCGCACTATTTTGCTGCGTGAAGCGCGTTTGGAAAGTGCGCTTTCCAAGAAATTGGCCAATGAAGATGTCACCGACATTCTGACGCGTTTGGGTCTTGAGGTGAGTCAGCAGGCTGAAGGCTGGTCGGCTGTTGCGCCTAGCTGGCGTTTCGATGTCGCGATTGAAGAAGACCTGATCGAAGAGATCGCCCGAATTCATGGCTACAATAATCTGCCTGTTCGCCGCCCGGCTGCACGGTTAGCGCTGCGCTCTGCAGATGAAGCAACACTCACCCAAGCGCAGTTGCGTCGCCAAATGGTCGCTCGTGGTTTCCAGGAGGCGATTACTTATAGCTTTGTGGCTCCCGAGCTTCAGGCCGCTATATTGCCTGATGCCGTCTCTCCGGTGCTTGCTAACCCCATTTCAGCGGATCTCTCAGTGATGCGGGCCAGTCTTTTCCCGGGGCTGGTGCGGGCCATGGAGCATAACTTAAACCGTCAGCAAACCCGCGTTCGCCTATTCGAAACGGGGCTGGTATTTAATGGCGAGCTGGATCAACTGTCCCAGGTTCCCATGATGGGGGCGTTAGTCTGTGGTAGTCGGGAAACGGAAGGCTGGGCAGGTTCTAAAGAGCGTATCGACTTTTACGATCTCAAAGGGGATCTTGAAAGCCTTTTAGCCTTGGGTGGCAATCTTGATGCGTGGCGCTTTGAGCCAGCCGAGCATCCAGCGCTTCACCCCGGCCAGAGTGCTGAAATACAGTACAACGGCGAGCATGCTGGCTGGATTGGAACTTTGCACCCGCAAGTGCGCGCCAAGCTGGGCCTTAAAGTGGATGCGGTACTCTTTGAAGTACGCCTGGATACGTTAAGCCAAGGGCAGATCCCGGCCTTTGAAGCGTTATCACGTTATCCTGAAGTGCGACGCGATCTGGCGTTTATCGTAAAGCAAGCGGTGCCCGTTCAGGCTCTACTGGATTGCGCTAAAGAAAATGCCGGTGATTACTTAAAAGACATTACGCTATTTGATGTCTATGCTGGTAAAGGCGTGGCGGACGACCATAAGAGTATTGCGTTAGGCTTGACCTGGCAGCATCCTTCACGCACGCTAAACGATGAAGAAATCAACCAGTTGGTAGATTCCATCGTGACACAAGTGCGTGTCCAGTTGGAGGCTGAGCTACGCGGCTGACAATAATATGCCACGACACGGCGCTTATCACGTTCTTGGCAATGCGTTTGCTACAAGGAGGGTCCTATGGGTGCGTTGACCAAAGCAGAGCTGGCAGAGCATTTACATACTGAGCTGGCACTGTCTAAACGAGAAGCAAAAACCATGGTCGAAGCTTTTTTCGAAGAGATTCGAGCCTGCTTACGAGAAAATGAACAGGTTAAGCTGTCTGGGTTTGGTAACTTTGATTTGCGTGATAAGCGTGAACGGCCGGGCCGTAACCCAAAAACCGGTGAAGAAATACCTATTTCTGCCCGCCGTGTTGTGACCTTTCGACCAGGTCAAAAATTAAAGCAGCAAGTCGAGCACTATGTGAAAACCAAATAGTCCTTGATGTTAATGACCTATCCGTAACGTCGTTTTCGCTATATAACGGAGCGCCTTTGGGCGCTCCGTTTTTTTATGCGCCACGGTGCATACAGCCTTGTCTGTTCATTTGCGAAATGTGCCGTATAAATGAAGTATGTTAATATTCCTGCAAATTCAACGGCTATTTATCAACGCCGTGACACTTAATAGGGGATAGCAACAATGCCTCAACTGAACATATTGGTTGGCACGATGTATGGCGGTGCGTTAGATGTGGCTGAGCAGGTAAAGCCATTATTCGAGCAAGCGGGCTTTGCCGTTAATATTGTTGAGCAGCCGACACTTGATGATCTAACGAGCGATGAAGATCTCTCATTATTCGTGCTCTCTACCACTGGCAGTGGTGACTTTCCCGGTAATTTTGTGCCCTTTGTGCGCAGCTTAAAAGATACAAGCCCAGCCCTTACGGAATTACGCTACGGCATGATTGCGTTAGGCGACAGCTCCTACGGTGATACATACTGTGGTGCGGGCAGAGCGCTTGATGCGTTACTTGAAGACCATGGAGCACGCCGTTTGGGTGACCGGTTGGAAATTGATGCCATGGAAACATTTATGGCAGATGATGCCGCAGTACCGTGGGTCGAGACGTGGATTGAAGAGCAGCAGCTAAAGGTAGCCTAAGCAATGCAGCCGATGCCTTTTTCAGCAGAGCGCATTAGTGTTGCGCTCGGTTTATGTGTGGTAATGCTGGCATCTTTGCCGCGTTTTATGGCAGGCGGGCACAGTACCCGTCAAACGCTTATTGTGATGGGTGTCGTTCTGGTTGCCGGCGCGGCGGTAGCGCAATGGCGTTTATTATCCCGTGACGCGCGCAAGCAATTGCCTCGTCTTTGCCTACGGTTGGTGCTCATGCTGTTAGCGGGTGCTTTAGTCATGGGGGCTTGGCACGCGCTTTTTACCACATGGATTAGCTGGGAGGTTTTTATCTCTCACGCCGCTACCTGTGGTCTTTTAATGCATGCGGTAAGTTTATGGTGGCGACCTAAACGCCATAAATAACCCGTTTAGGTCCAAAACCCTTGGATAAAATCGATAGCATACTCACCCAGCAGGTCCCATTGCTGCTCCGTTTCAACGCCTTCGGCGACCGCCTTTATACCTGGCTCACGAGTAAGGCTTGCAATCGCCGCAACGATAGCGCGGCTGTTGTGCTCCTGCTGGTGCAAAGGTCTCAATAAAACTGCGATCTATTTTTAGGCTTTGGGCCGTAATATGATGCAGGTAGCTCAGTGATGAGAAGGGCCTCGCTAAGCAACATTTGATGCGGCGCGGTATGCACGGGTGATGTCATAAATTCCACGATTGGCCGCATTAGAGCCGAGGGCGTGCTGAAATTGATCATCAAGGCGTCATGCTCTGTCCAAATTCCTAATGCTTGGTGGTTCTCCATAATGACAATAGAGCTGCAGTGGCGCTTCGCCATACGCTTTGCCGCTTGGCAAGGCGTATGGCGGGTGTGCAGTGCATAATGCGTGAAATAGGTAAGTCTTGATGAGTAGTCATGAGTATCGTTACGATAGCCAGTAAAGGTTGCTAAGTGGCAGGTAGCCTATCGTAATGAGCACGTAATTCTGTGTCCGAGGTCTAAAAGTAATAAATTAGTCACTTATTCCCTTGTAATTAACCGCAGCGCCCCCATCTTGCGAGCATGGCGCTTGCCACCGTGCGCTAGGGTTCTTAAAATTGCCCCTTGGAATTTATTTAAACACTGTTAATACAACGCCCAGCCGCTAGAGGACAATTCATGCAAGTTTCCGTCGAGACGACCTCCCAGATCGAACGCCGTATTTCTATCCAAGTACCGGCTGCCGAAATCGACGAGGCTGTCAGTGCTCGCCTGATAGACACCGCGAAAAACGTGCGGCTGAATGGTTTTCGCCAAGGCCGGGTACCAATGTCTGTTGTCCGCCAACGCTATAGCGACAGCGTTCGCAGTGAAGTAGTGGGCGAGGTAATGCGTGAGCGTTACGTACGTGCCATCACTGAAGAAGGCCTTAACCCGGCTGGCTACCCTCAGATTGAGCCGCAAATTAATGAAGCCGGTAAAGATCTTGAATTCGTAGCGATCATGGAAATTTATCCGCAGATCGAGTTGACCTCTATCGAAGGCACTGACGTTGAGCGCCCGGTGGTTAGCGTAAGCGATGCTGACGTTGATGAAATGATCGAGACGCTGCGTAAACAAAATGCCGATTGGCAAGATGCGGATACACCGGCAGCAGATGGCGATCAGGTAACGATTGATTTTAAAGGTTTCCTGGGCGATGAGCCGTTTGAAGGCGGTAGTGCAGAAGGTCACGCGCTAGTGATTGGCTCCAACAGCTTTATCCCAGGCTTTGAAGAGCAGTTAATCGGTGCCAAGGCTGGCGAAGAGAAAACCATCAAGGTTACTTTCCCGGAAGATTACCAGGCCGAGCATCTGGCAGGTAAGGAAGCCACCTTCAATGTAACGGTGCATAAAGTCAGCACGCAGAAGCTGCCTGAAATTGACGCTGCTTTCATTGAGCGCTTTGGCGTAGACGATGGCGACCAGGATAAATTCCGCGCTGAAATCAAAAAGAACATGACGCGTGAGGCGACTCAGGCCGTTGATAATCGTGTTAAGCAGCAGGTGCTGGACGCGCTTAAAGAAGCCAACGACATTCTGGTGCCAAGCTCGTTAGTTCAGCAAGAAACGGATGCAATGAAGCGTCAGGCTGCTCAACAGTTTGGCCTTGGCGAAGACTTTGATGTTAGCCAGCTGCCCAATGAGCTTTTTGAAGAGCAGGCCAAGGGCCGCGTTCAAGTAGGTCTTTTGCTGGCTGAAGTGATCAAGGTCAATGAGCTTGACGCTGACGATGCTGCGATTAAAGCAAAAGTTGAAGAGCTGGCCGAGCAGTACCAGGACCCTTCTGAGGTTGTTGAGTACTACATGAGCAACGACCAGCTGAAAACGCAGGTTAAGTCTGCCATTCTCGAAGAGAAAGCGGTCGATAAACTGCTTGAGCAAACGAACGTTAAAGACGTTGAAATGTCTTATCAGCAAGCATTAGCTGCCGCTCAGCAGCAGGCTGCACAAGACGAGGGTGCTGAAGAAGGCGAGAAAGCAGACGCCTAAGCAATCCCATCAGCGCGGCGCACTGTTCTCGGTGCGCCTTTCCCTTATCGGACGCAAGGAATCACCCAAATGAGTGGATTTGATATTCAAAACGCCGGCGGTTTAGTGCCCATGGTGGTTGAGCAGAGCGCCAAAGGGGAAAGAGCCTACGATATTTACTCGCGTCTGCTAAAAGAGCGTGTCATTTTCCTGGTAGGCCCTGTTGAAGACTACATGGCTAACCTTGTGGTCGCTCAGATGTTGTTCCTTGAGTCGGAAAACCCCGACAAGGATATCCATCTTTATATCAACTCGCCGGGTGGCTCGGTAACGGCAGGCATGTCGATTTATGACACCATGCAGTTTATTAAGCCCGATGTATCAACCGTATGTATTGGTCAAGCGGCCAGTATGGGCGCGCTGCTTTTAACAGCAGGCGCAGCCGGTAAGCGTTACTGCTTGCCTAATTCACGGGTCATGATTCATCAGCCGCTGGGGGGTTATCAAGGTCAGGCATCTGACATTGAAATCCATACCCGTGAGATTCTGGGAATCCGCGAAAAGTTGAATCAGATTCTTGCGCATCATACTGGTCAGGATCTGGAAGCGGTTGCCCGTGATACCGACCGTGACAATTTCATGAGCGCCAATAAAGCTCAAGAGTATGGCTTGATTGACGCAGTGCTGGATAAGCGGCCTACATCCTGATAGCGTGATGAGGTTTTGCTTTTCTAACGAGCTTTTATGGCGGTGCAAGCCGCCGCAGTGACAGAGGTACGCTAATGGCCGACGGCAAAGGCAAGGATGAAGGTGGTAAATTACTTTACTGCTCGTTCTGTGGAAAAAACCAGAACGAAGTACGTAAACTGATTGCTGGCCCGTCCGTATATATCTGCGATGAGTGTGTCGACTTGTGTAATGACATCATTCGCGAGGAAGTTCTCGAAGCCGATGCCGAGAGCGATGAGGAGCGTTTACCTACGCCTCGCGAAATACGTCATACCCTGGACGATTACGTCATTGGACAAGACCGCGCCAAAATGGTGCTGTCCGTAGCGGTTTATAACCACTACAAGCGTCTGAGACCGGACGTACGTGAAGGCGATGTTGAATTAGGTAAATCCAATATTCTGCTCATCGGCCCCACTGGTAGTGGTAAAACATTGCTAGCGGAGACCATGGCACGTTTATTAAACGTACCTTTCACCATTGCGGATGCAACAACGCTGACCGAAGCGGGTTATGTGGGTGAAGATGTTGAAAACATCATCCAGAAGCTGCTTCAAAAGTGTGACTACGATGTAGAGAAGGCCGAGCGCGGCATTGTATATATCGATGAAATTGACAAGATTTCTCGTAAGTCCGACAACCCGTCTATCACGCGTGATGTATCGGGTGAAGGTGTACAGCAGGCGTTGCTCAAACTAATCGAAGGCACGACGGCTTCTGTACCGCCTCAGGGTGGCCGCAAGAATCCGCAGCAAGAGTTTGTTCAGGTAAATACCGGTAACATACTGTTTATTGTGGGCGGCGCTTTCGCGGGTCTGGACAAGGTTATACGTGACCGGGCTGAAAAGGGCGGAATCGGTTTTAACGCCAGCGTTAAGAGCAAAGAGTCAGCACGTGGTGTCGGTGAGCTGCTTGCAGACGTTGAGCCGGAAGACCTGGTGAAGTTCGGTTTGATTCCAGAGTTTGTTGGACGCCTACCGGTCATTGCTACGTTGACGGAGCTTACCGAAGACGCGCTGATCCAGATTTTGACAGAGCCCAAAAACTCGCTCATCAAGCAGTATGGAAAGCTCTTCGAAATGGAAGGCGTGACGCTTGAGTTTAGAGACGAAGCGTTACGAGCGGTTGCTGCGAAGGCGATGGAGCGGAAGACAGGTGCACGCGGCCTGCGCTCTATCCTTGAGTCGGTATTGCTTGACACCATGTATGAAATTCCATCACTGGAAAATGTCAGCAAGGTGGTTATCGATGCATCGGTAATCGCAGGTGAAAGCGAGCCGCTCTTGATGTATTCAAAGCAGGAAGATGCTCGCGTTGATGGCACGGATGGCTAGTAATAGGCCAACGGCGTGACTTCAGCCGCTTGCGCTAAACCAAGGGGTCGCCTAGGCGGCCCCTTGTTGTTCATGGGTGTCACTGCGTAGTTTGCTCTACACTGCGTAGTACTTTTCATACAGTGATGTACTTGTCTTGGTGTTCCATCAAGTACTCTTCCGATTTGTTGAGGAACGTCTGCGATGCAGCAGAACGCCGAACAGACTCAATGTCTACCTTTATTGCCGTTGCGGGACGTCGTCGTGTATCCGCAAATGGTTATCCCTCTGTTTGTAGGGCGTGAAAAGTCGATTCAGGCGCTTGAAGCTGCGATGGAAGCTGATAAGCGCGTATTGCTAGTGGCTCAGCGAGAAGCTGCCCAGGATGAGCCGGACAATGCCGACCTCTACGCCATGGGCACTGTGGCGGACATTATGCAGCTGCTCAAGCTTCCCGATGGCACTGTAAAAGTGTTGATTGAAGGCAGCTTTCGCGCGGATGTACTGGACATCGAAGAGAACGAAGCGGGCTATACGCAAGCCCATCTTTCTCCTCGAGAGAGCGAGCCCTTAACCAGCCGCGAACAGGAAGCGCTGGTACGCGTGCTGCTTAATCAGTTCGAGCAGTACGTTAAACTGTCGAAAAAAGTGCCCAATGAGGTGCTTAACTCGCTTTCCGGGATTGAAGATCCAAGCCGGCTAGTGGACACCATCTGTGCTCATTTATCGCTAAAAATTGGCGATAAACAGGAGCTTTTAGAGATGGATAGGGTGCGCGATCGTATTGAGCACCTGATGGCCTTAATCGAATCTGAAATTGATCTGCTTCAAGTAGAAAAGCGCATCCGCTCACGTGTTAAAGAGCAGATGGAAAAGACCCAGCGCGAGTACTACTTAAACGAGCAGATGAAAGCCATTCAGAAAGAGATGGGCGAGCTCGACAACGTACCAAATGAAGCCGAAAAGTACGAGAAAGCGATCAAAGAGTCGGGCATGCCACAAGAGGCTGCCGATAAAGCGACTCAAGAGCTGAACAAGCTGAAAATGATGGCTGCTAACTCTGCAGAATCGACCGTCGTGCGCTCCTATCTGGATTGGCTGATAGCGGTCCCTTGGAAAAAGCGTACGCGCGTGAAGCATGATCTTGTGAAAGCGCAAGAAGTGCTTGATGAGGACCATTACGGCCTCGAAGAGGTAAAAGCACGTATCCTTGAGTACTTGGCTGTACAAAAGCGCGTACGCAAGATGAAAGGCCCTGTGCTGTGCCTGGTAGGCCCACCTGGGGTGGGTAAGACCTCGCTGGGCCAATCTATCGCGCGGGCGACCAATCGTAAGTATGTACGCTTGGCATTGGGTGGAGTGCGGGATGAGTCGGAGATTCGTGGCCATCGACGCACTTATATTGGTTCATTGCCCGGTAAGCTAATGCAGCGCATGAGCCGTGCAGGTGTCAAGAATCCACTGTTCCTGCTGGATGAAGTGGATAAGCTCGGCATGGATCATCGTGGCGACCCAGCCTCAGCGCTTTTGGAAGTGTTGGATCCTGAGCAAAACAACAGCTTCAGCGATCACTATCTGGAACTGGATTACGATCTTTCAGAGACGCTGTTCATCTGTACGGCCAATTCGATGAATATTCCTGGCCCGCTTTTGGACCGTATGGAAATTATTCGTCTGCCAGGCTATACCGAAGATGAAAAGCTGGCGATTGCCAAGCGTTATCTGTTGCCGAAGCAGCTTGCTGCCAATGGACTGAAGACAGATGAGCTGGCACTTCAGGACGATGCGTTGCTAGAGCTTATTCGCTACTACTCGCGTGAAGCGGGGGTGCGTGAACTTGAACGCCAGATTGCTAAAGTCTGCCGTAAAGTGCTTCGCGAGCGCTTGGAGCGTAAAGACCTCGAAGAGACGCAAACCCTTTCTGCTGAGCAAATTGAAGCCTATGCCGGCGTACGACGTTACAGCTACGGGCTGGCTGAGCAGGATGACCAGATTGGCCGTGTTACAGGGCTTGCGTGGACATCAGTCGGTGGAGAGCTTCTCAGCATTGAGTCTGTGGTGACGCCAGGTAAAGGGCGAATTAACAAAACGGGCTCGCTCGGCGATGTAATGAAAGAGTCCGTTAGTGCCGCACAAACCGTTGTTAAGGCGCGTGCTCACGGGTTCGGTATTGACCCTGTACGTTTTGAGAATGAAGACCTGCATATCCATGTGCCAGAAGGGGCCACGCCTAAAGATGGCCCCAGCGCTGGTGTCGCGATGGTAACGGCTATGGTGTCGGCTTATACGCAGCGTGCAGTGCGCTGTGATGTAGCGATGACCGGTGAAGTTAACCTTCGGGGCGAGGTGTTGCCGATAGGCGGCCTGAAGGAGAAATTGCTGGCAGCCCGTCGCGGTGGTATAAAGACCGTCTTGATTCCTGAAGAAAATCGTCGTGATCTCAAGGAAGTACCGGAAAATATCAAGGGTGCACTTGATATTCGTCCGGTACGCTGGATAGATGATGTATTGGCGGTGGCGCTAGTGAGCGATGAAAACGATGAGGGCACGTCTTTAAAAAGTGCTGAAAAGGGTGCTAAAACATCGTTTACTTCCTCCACCGTAGCCAATACACACTAATATTAAAGCCATTGGTCTTTAATGTTTACTTAAAGAATTTGCCCAAAGCCTTGTGCAGCGGGCATTCCACGGTGTGTTTGCTTGACAGGTGTTTCAAGGCATTGCTATAAAACGCAGCTATGCTTTGAGGTTGTACCTTCTGGTGGCCATGCCGTACAGAGCCATTTTTTTGAAACAGTTAAGGGGTGAAGTGTGAATAAGTCTGAGCTGATTGAAGCCATTGCCGCGTCTGCCGATATTCCTAAGGCAGCGGCAACCCGCGCATTGGATGCCATGGTGGAGTCTGTCACCGATAGCCTCAAAAAAGGTGAAAGCGTTTCACTGGTAGGTTTTGGTACCTTCGCTATTAAAGAGCGTGCTGCACGTACTGGCCGTAACCCGCAGACGGGCCAGCCTATCGAAATTAAAGCGGCGAAAGTACCTGGCTTCAAAGCAGGCAAGGCGCTGAAAGACGCCGTTAATTAATTGTTCTGTGTTTATGTAATCTAATGGGCGCATCGCATCCGCGATGCGCCCATGTTATTTTTTGGCCTGGTATTTAAGGGGTTATCCGAAAACGATTTCGGGCAACGTGAAGGTTTATTTATATGGCTGTGTTTATCTGAGGCTAGCATGCTGCAAAGTATTCGAAATGGCTCCAGAAGCTGGGGCGCCAAAATTATTATCGGTCTCATGGTGGCTGCCATGGCGCTGTTTGGGGTGGAATCACTGTTTAGTGTGTTTGGCAGCGATCCCAATGAAGTCGCAAGTGTCAATGGCCGGCCCATCATGCGTCAGCAGGTTGAGCTGGAGGTGCAGCGAGCGCTTCGGTCAGGCCAGGTTCCGCCGGAACAAGAGCGTGCGTTGCGCAATGATATGCTGGACCAGTTGATCACCCAGCAACTGCTTACTCAGTACGCTGATGACGGCGGGTTCTACGTCTCCGATGCACAGTTAGACCAAATTATTGTAGGCCTCCCCGAGTTTCATGATCAAAATGGTCATTTCTCGGCCGACATTTTCCGTAACCGGCTAGCGGGTGCAGGCTATTCACCTGTCTCGTTTCGTCAGGACTTGCGCGTCGACATTAAGCGTCAGCATTTGCAGCAAGGCTTGGCATTCAGCGATTTTAGCCTGCCCAGCGAACAGGCTCGTTTGGCCGAGTTACAAAATCAGCAGCGCAGTTTTCGTTATGTGCTGATGAACAACGACGACGTAGATGTTGATATCAATGTCACCGACGAGCAGGTACAGGCTTACTATGATGCCCATCAGGAGCGTTTCGAGCGGCCTGAGCAGGTACGCGTTGAGTATGTGCTGATTGATCGCCAAGCCATGGCCGCTGAAAGTGAAATTGATGAAGAGACGCTTCGCCAGGCGTGGCGTGAACAGAATCAAAATGCGGATCGACGCATTTCACATATCATGGTGACCTTTGGTGATGAACGTTCCCGTGAAGAAGCACGCAGCATTGCTGACACTGCTTATGATGACCTGGAAGATGGCGAATCCTTTGCTGATACGGTACTCCGCTACTCTGATGACACAGCAAGTGCCGAGGAAGGAGGCGATCTAGGTACGATTTCGCGCGGTATTTTCGGCAATGCATTTGATGAGGCTGCATTCTCTCTTGCTGAAGGCGAAACGTCGCAGGTCGTTGAAGTTGATGGTGCCTTCCACATTCTGCGAGTGACCGATGTTGATGCCCCCTCGTTTGAAGAGCAGCGCGACACTCTGCGTCAAAACGTGGCGTTAGGAGAAGTTAACGATACGTTTAACGCTAACGTCCAGCAACTGATTGACCAGAGCTTTGCTGCGGACGATTTGCAAAGCGTCGCTGATGATATTGGTTTAACGTTGACGCAAACCGATTGGCTCGCGCGTGGTGAAGGCGAAGGCGTTCTTTCGGAGCCGGGCGTGCTGGATGAAGCCTTCAGCGAAGAGGTGCTGACGGATGGCTATAACAGTGAAGTGATTGAGCTCGACGATGATCGACGCTTGGTCTTGCGTGTGGCCGAACACCGTGAAGCGACGCTGATAAGCCTGGATGACGTTCGCGATGAGGTAGAGCAGTCCGTTGCCGCCCAACAGCGTCAACAAGCCATGCTTGAGCAGGCTCAAGCAATGACAGCTTCGCTTAATGCGGGTGAGACGCTCGACGTCAATTGGCTTGAAGCCACTAACGTTAATCGTCAGCAGAATAGTTCTTTACCTCAAGGATTGGTGTCGGAAGTCTTCCGTATGCCGAATCCGGATGAAGGTGAAAGCCAGTACCGGGCTGTTACGCTGTCGCAAGATGTTGCGGTTATCGCGTTGGATGACGTATCGGCAGGCGAAGATAATGATCAAATAGCGGGTTTTGTCGCGCAAATGGCTGAGCAGTTAAGAGCCCAAGCGGTGATCCAGGGCTTGATTGACACCCTGTATCAGGATGCGGATATCAAGCGCTAACGTTGTCAGGTATGAATAAAAAAGCCGATCATCGATTGATCGGCTTTTTTGTGTTTGCTGAAGGCAGTTACGCCGCGGGCGGCGTGGCCAAGGAGAATTGACGCAGCCTGGGTTCAGGGCGGTCAGACTCCTCGATAATCACGTCCCAGCCGTGCTGGTCATCCCAGTCACCCAGTACAAAGCGTTTAGCAGGTACGTCTTCCACCGTAAGATCATGAACCTTAGGGCGGTGTGTATGGCCATGGATCATGGTGGCAACGCCATAACGCTCCATCAGTTGTACGACTTCAGCATGGGTCACGTCCATAATCGCTTCTGCCTTGTTTGCGTTGGCATCGCCTGATTGCATGCGTAGGCTTTTGGCAAGCTCCAGGCGCTGCTCAAGAGGCAGCGCTAGAATCTGTGCTTGCCATTCAGGATTGCGCGACTGCTGCCTGAACGCCATATAGGCTTCATCCTGGGTGCACAGGCTGTCGCCATGCAACAGTACAAGCGGCACGCCCTCCAACTCCACTTCCTGCACATCGGAGAGCAGTGTTGCCTGGCAGGCATTAACAAACCGTTCGCCCAGCAGAAAGTCACGGTTGCCATGAGACAGATAAATAGCCGTGCCGTCATCGCTCAGCTTGCGTAAGCGTTGGATGACTTCAAGCGCCACGGCGCTAAGGGGATGCTGAGTGTCGAGTAAGTCATCACCCATCCACGCATCAAAAAGATCACCCAAAATATAAAGGGCGCTTGCGCCCTGGGCCGTTTGTTCCAGATAGCGATAAAACCCCTGATTGATCTCAGGGGTGTCGCTGCTTAAGTGCATGTCAGCTACAAGCAGTGTGCGCATGATGCTCCCGAAGAGTTATTCTGCTTCTTTTACATAAGCACGCTCAATGATCACATCTTCCGCAGGCACATCCGCATGCATGCCACGGCGTGTTGTGCTCACACCCTTAATGGCGTTGACCACGTCCATACCATCAACTACTTCACCAAAAACAGCGTAACCCCAACCTTGAAGGCTTTTTCCGCTGTGATCCAAAAAGCCGTTGTCGCCAACATTAATAAAAAACTGGCCAGTCGCCGAATGGGGGTCTTGCGTTCGAGCCATGGCAAGCGTGCCGATGGTGTTCTTTAAGCCATTATCCGCTTCATTCTCGATCGAATCACGTGTCGGCTTCTGGTTGAAATCCTGATCAAAGCCACCGCCTTGCACCATAAACCCGTCAATGACGCGGTGAAACAGTGTGCCATCGTAAAATCCATCACGAACATACTGCTCGAAGTTAGCCGCTGTTACCGGCGCTTTTTCATGATTAAGCGCGATAGTGATGTCACCGTGGTTTGTCTGTAATACGATCATGAATAAATTCCTGTTCAATGAAGACGTTCGCCTTGGCGCTGTGCATCGGCGTCACGCTATAATAGCGGTTTTGCTTGGCACCGCGAAGCGCTAACCTAATAGCGTAGGCAGAGGTTGCCTGGCACGCCATCCACCACGAGGTTTTCAACACCACCATGACCAACGAGACCACCCCAGCGCCGAACTTCATTCGCAACCAAGTACGCGACGAGATCGAGGGCGGCCAGGTCACAAAAATCGTGACGCGTTTTCCCCCAGAGCCGAACGGTTTTCTGCACATCGGCCACGCAAAGTCGATCTGCTTAAATTTCGGATTGGCGGAGCAAATGGGTGGTGAGTGTCATCTGCGTTTTGACGACACCAACCCGGCGAAAGAAGAGCAGGCTTATATTGATGCCATCAAAGAAGACGTCAGTTGGTTAGGTTTTAGCTGGGCGGGCCCGGTTCGCTTTGCTTCTGACTACTTTGACCAGCTTTATGCCTGGGCACAGCATTTAATTCGCGAAGGCAAAGCCTACGTGGATGATCTCACGCCCGATGAGATCCGTGAGTATCGCGGTACGCTAACCGCTCCTGGCAAGCCAAGCCCTTACCGCGAACGTAGCGTTGAGGAGAACCTGGATTTACTCGAGCGTATGCGTGTTGGCGAATTCGGTGAAAGTGAAAAAGTGCTACGTGCCAAAATCGATATGGCATCGCCTAACATCAACTTGCGCGATCCCATCTTGTATCGCATTCGTCATGCGAATCATCACCAAACCGGCGATAAATGGAAGATTTATCCTTCCTACGACTTCACTCATGGGCAGTCGGATGCGATCGAAGGTATCACTCACTCAATCTGTACGCTGGAATTTGAAGACCACCGTCCGCTATATGAGTGGTTCCTGAATAATCTCCCGGTTCCCGCCAAACCACGCCAGATTGAGTTTGCGCGCTTAAACCTGGATTACACGCTGACCTCTAAACGCAAATTGAAGCTGTTGGTGGACGAGCAGATCGTAGACGGCTGGGATGACCCACGGATGCCGACGATTTCCGGCATGCGCCGCCGTGGTTATACCGCCGCTTCTATTCGTAAATTCTGCGAAATGATCGGCGTGACGCGTGCTGATGGCGGGCTTGTCGATATCGCCATGCTGACCCACGCTATTCGCTCGGACCTTGAAGATAACGCGCCGCGTGCCATGTGCGTGCTGAAACCGCTCAAGGTCGTACTGACTAATGTGGCAGAAGACCACGAGGAAGTGTACGACGTGCCGGGACACCCCGCGCGTGACGACATGCCGATGCGTAAGGTACCGTTTGGTCGCGAGCTGTACATTGACCAGGATGACTTCATGGAAGATGCACCCAAGAAGTTCTTCCGCTTGGCGCCAGGCAAGGAAGTTCGCTTGCGCAACAGCTACGTCATCCGGTGTGACGAGGTGATCAAGAACGACGCCGGTGAAGTGGTTGAGCTGCACTGTTCGGTGGACTTCGACACGCTCGGCAAAAACCCGGAAGGGCGCAAGGTGAAAGGCGTGGTTCACTGGGTCAGCGCCACTCACGGTGTGCCCATAGAAGTGCGTCTGTATGACAATCTGTTCATGGTCGAGCAACCGGACCGTGACAAGGATGTCGATTTCCTTGAGCACCTGAACCCAGAATCATTGGTCATCTGCCAAGCAATCGGCGAGCCAAGTCTGGCCGAAGCCGTGCCGGAAGATCGTTTCCAGTTTGAACGCATGGGTTACTTCTGTGCTGACCGTCATCTCTCCAAGCCGGGGCAACTGGTGTTTAACCGTACCGTAGGGTTGAAAGATAGCTGGGCGAAAATCAAACAGAAAGGTTAAGGATCGTCATATGCAAATTTACAATACGCTGACGCGTCGCAAGGAGCCATTTACGCCGCTGGTCGCGGGTAAGGTAAGCATGTATGTCTGCGGCATGACGGTGTATGACTATTGTCACCTTGGCCACGCCCGCGTCATGGTCGCATTTGATGTCATTACTCGCTATTTGCGCCACCGTGGCTATGACGTTACCTACGTGCGTAACATCACCGATATCGACGATAAAATCCTTAAGCGTGCTGAGGAGAATGGTGAAAGCATTACGGCGCTAACCGAGCGCATGATTGATGCCATGCATGAAGACGAAGCGCGGATGAACGTGCTGCCACCCAGCCAAGAGCCCCGTGCAACGGGGCATGTTGGGGATATCGTCGGCATGATCGAAACGTTGATCGAAAAAGGTTTTGCCTATCCTGCCGGAAATGGCGATGTGTACTACCGAGTGCGCAAATTCGCCACGTACGGCAAGCTCAATAACCGCCAGCTAGACGATATGCGTTCAGGTGCGCGGGTTGATGTGGATGTTCATAAAGAAGATCCGCTTGATTTTGTGCTTTGGAAAGCGGCAAAACCGGGTGAGGCGCACTGGTCATCACCCTGGGGCGATGGCCGTCCTGGCTGGCATATCGAGTGTTCGGCCATGTCGACCTGCTGTTTGGGGGATACCTTTGATATTCACGGTGGCGGGCCCGATTTGACCTTCCCGCACCACGAAAACGAAATTGCTCAGTCAGAAGCCGCGACGGGGAAAACCTACGTTAACACCTGGATGCATGCGGGCGCTGTCCGTGTGGATCAGGAAAAGATGTCGAAGTCGCTAGGCAACTTCTTCACCATTCGAGACGTATTGGCCGAGCATGATCCGGAAGTGGTGCGTTACCTGTTGGTCGCCAGCCATTACCGGAGTGCGATTAACTACTCGGTTGATTCCCTCGTAGAGGCGCGTAAATCGTTAACGCGCCTTTATACCGCGCTGGATGGCGTCGACACTGCGGCTCAAATGGATGAAGCCGCTAGTCCTTATCGTGACCGCTTCACCCAGGTCATGGACGATGACTTCAATACCCCGGAGGCGCTCGCTGTACTATTTGAGTTGGCGCGAGAGGTTAATCGTGCCAAAAGCGATACACCTGAAAAGGCCGTGGGGCTGGCTGGTGAATTAAAACAGCTCGCTGGTGTGTTGGGGCTTCTCACGCAAACGCCCGCTGCGTTTTTAAAAGGCTCTCAGTCGCAAGGGGTAGCGCTTAGCGAAACGGCTATCCAGGAAAAAATTGCCCAGCGTCAGGCAGCGAAAGCGAATAAGGATTTTGCTCAGGCAGATGCCGTTCGTGATGAGTTGGCGGCGCTAGGTATCGTGTTAAAAGACTCACGTGAAGGAACTACGTGGGTCATTGAATCTCCTTAGCAAGAGCCGGTGTGCCAGGCGTCGCTATAGCGGCGTCTGGCAGCCACTCAAATGCCACTTATACTAGTAATGCCTCCCCTCACTAAAAGACGTCTACTAAAGGATTGCCAAGATGCGCTTTACTATCAAATCTCTGCTATCTGTCGCTGCCCTGTCGTTGACAACATTAAGCCAAGCGAATGCCAATGAGCCCGTTGTCGTTGCCTCCAAAATCGACACGGAAGGGGCGGTGCTGGGTGAGTTAATCATTCAGACGCTAGAGCGCAACGGCATACCAACGCAAGACCGCCTTCAACTGGGTGCTACGAATGTGGTGCGTACCGCGCTAACTGCTGGAGAAATTGATCTATATCCTGAATACACCGGAAACGGTGCTTTCTTTTTCGATATGGCGGATAGCGATGTATGGAAAGATGCTGACCAGGCACATCAAACCGTACGTGAGTTGGATGCGCAAAATGGGTTGGTATGGCTAACGCCCGCGAGCGCGAATAATACCTGGGCCATGAGTATTCGTCAGGATGTTGCAGATGAGCATAATTTGAAAACACTGGATGATCTTACTGCTTATATTGCCGATGGCGGCGATTTCAAATTTGCGGCCAGTGCAGAGTTCGTTGAATCCGCTCAGGCGTTACCCGCTTTTCAAGAGGCGTACGGATTTGAGTTAACGGATGAACAACTGCTGGTGCTTTCAGGCGGTAATACAGCGGCTACAATGCGTGCCGCGGCTCAACAAACCAGTGGCGTTAACGCAGCGATGACCTATGGAACGGATGGCGGCTTAAGTGCCCTGGGCCTGGTGGTATTGGAAGATTCGAAAGGCGTTCAACCTGTCTATCAGCCCGCACCGGTCGTACGAGAAAGTATTCTTGAAGCCTATCCGGATATCGAGCCGCTGCTTCATGATGTATTTACAACCCTGGACGAGGTAACGCTGCAAGCGCTTAACGCGGATGTAGCCGTTAACGGTTTATCGGCAAGTCAGGTCGCTAACGACTATCTCGACCGTTTGGATAACTAATAAATGTCGCTTTTGGATGCGCTGCCCACGCCTCGCTTGGGGCGTGGTGGTTACCCTAATGCTGTTTTAATCAGTTTAAGTGTGGTGATGCTGGCAGCGGTTTGGGGGGTGGATACCGTCAGCGTTGCACCTAACCGAATTGTGCAAGGAGAGGGTGTTAACGTTCAGGGCGCCTTCGGTTGGCCCGGTGCTGTGCTTGTCTCATTACTGGTCATTGCGTTGGGAAGCCTGGCGTATCAGCCCAGCCGTACCCACTATTGGGCGGCCTTGGGCGTAGTGGTATTACTACTGACGCTGATGCCGTTTGGATTAATGGTCGCCAGCCACTTTTTAATAGACCCAGAGCTTCCTCAAGCGCGATTAGGCATCGGGGGCGGTTATTGGGTTGTCTTGTTTATCTCATTGTTAGGTATCGTTGAACTACGCCTGCGGCTTGGTTTAAAACGTTTATGGCCGGTTCTCATATTGTCAGGCGTTGGACTGATTTGGTGGCTTTGCGCGTGGCTCTGGTTAAGCGACTTGGCTCTGGTTCAGGAATTTAAAGCGCGGGATCATCAATTTATACAGGCGATCAAGCAGCATATTTTCCTGGTGAGCACCGCTGTGAGCGTGAGTGTGGTAATGGGCACGCTGCTTGCCCTGTTGATGCGTCGCTTTGCCAGGCTGCAAAAGGTTGCTTTTGCGCTGCTTAATTTCCTCCAAACCATCCCTAGCCTGGCACTCTTTGGCCTTTTGCTGGCGCCGCTGGCGTGGCTTGCCGCCAATGTGCCTTTCCTGGCTAAGGTTGGGGTGAGTGGAATTGGTAATACGCCCGCGCTTATTGCGCTGGTGGCTTATAGCCTGCTGCCCATGGTGCGCAACACCTACACCGCCTTGGAAGAGGTCAGCCCGGATACTCTGGAAGCCGCAAGCGCCATGGGCATGCACCGTATTCAGCGGTTTTGGCAGGTTCGCCTACCCTTGGCGCTGCCTGTGCTGTTGGAGGGTGTACGTATTACGACGGTTCAAGCCATTGGGCTTACGGCAGTAGCGGCTTTGATTGGCGCAGGGGGCTTAGGTACCTTCATCTTTCAGGGGCTAGGCCAGGCCGCCATGGACATGGTGCTGCTGGGTGCACTGCCCATTTTGATATTAGCTTTGTTAGTGGATGCGGGCCTGGGTGCCTTGGCAGAAGCACTGCGCCCAGGAGGCGTCCAATGATCGAACTTTCACACGTCTCAAAGCGTTTCGGTGCTGAAACGGCAGTTGATGCTATTAATCTAAAGGTGGAAAAAGGCCAGTTTTGTGCGCTGGTAGGTACCTCTGGCTGTGGCAAGTCGACCACGTTGCGTATGATCAATCGCTTAATCGAAAAAAGTGATGGTGAAATTACCCTGGATGGCCAGGCCATTGAAGCGTATGACCCGGTCAAGCTGCGCCGACGGATTGGATATGTGATTCAAAGCACGGGGCTATTCCCTCACTGGACGGTTGCTCGCAATATTGGGCTGGTACCACGCCTACTGAAATGGCCTGCGAAAGATATTCAGGCACGGGTTGAGGAGCTAATGGGCTTGCTTGGCTTGCCCGTTGCTGAGTTCGGACATAAGTATCCGCATCAGCTTTCTGGTGGGCAGGCTCAGCGCGTAGGTGTTGCTCGCGCCCTGGCGGCTGATCCGGATATTTTATTAATGGATGAGCCTTTTGGCGCACTGGACCCTATCACGCGCGTCAAATTGCAGGATGAGCTGGCAGGCCTTCAGGCGCGGTTACATAAAACCGTTGTGTTTGTCACACATGATATGGATGAAGCGCTTAAGTTGGCTAATCATCTTGTCGTTATGCGCGATGGCCATATCGTGCAGCAGGGGACACCGCTTTCACTATTACAGCACCCCAAGGACCCTTTTGTTGAATCGCTTTTGGGTGGGCTTGAGCGTGGTTTAAAGCAAGCGGCCTTAACGCGAGTCAAGGACCACATGTCTTCGATGGGGCCAACGTTACCCTCGCAATTTCGTATACCCGCTGACTTTTCGTTGCGCCAAGCGCTTTCCATGATGCTGCGCGACCATACGGATCGTCTTGCTGTAGTCGATCAGGAGGATGTTCCAATTGGCGAGCTTTCTCTGCGCAAGATAGTAAAAGAGGCCCAGTTGGAAAAAGGAAGCATGCGTGAAGCCTGATGTGAAGCGTGTGATGCGTTCGACCCAAGCCACTGCAAAGACGGCCTGGTTGTGGCCATTCTTATGGGGCACGCTGTTGGCTATCTGTATCGTGGGAATACCGCACGCCCAAGGTATCTTTCAATGGATAGAGCCGGATGTTCGGCAGGTTATCTATCAACGTACACCTTTTTATGTGTTGCTTGAGCGCCATGTACTGGTCGTTGGAGTTGCCGCGGTTGTTACCATAAGCCTGGGTGTTGGCGCAGGGATTGCGGTAACGCGTCGAAAAGGGCAGGATTTTTTGCCGTTAGTGTCGCAACTTGCATCACTTGGACAAACGTTTCCCCCCGTGGCGGTATTGGCATTGGCCGTGCCGGTACTGGGTTTTGGCACCTTGCCCATTATTGTAGCGTTGATGCTTTATGGCCTGCTGCCGATTGTACGCAATACCCTGGCAGGGCTTCAGGATGTTGATAAGGATATTAAAACCGCAGCCCGTGCAGTGGGGCTAACACCCCTCCAGGTGCTTTACCAGGTAGAGCTGCCTTTGGCTGCGCCCGTCATATTGGCGGGTATTCGTACCTCGGTGACTATCAATATTGCGACCGCTGCACTCGGTGCCACGGTGGGCGCCAGTAACCTGGGGGACCCGATCATTGCCGGCATTATTAATAACAATATGGCTTACGTCCTTCAGGGGGCCTTGGTGATTGCGCTTTTGGCGCTTACGGTTGATAGCGTATTTGATGCACTTCAAACCAGGCTGCGCTTACGACTCTCTTCTTCCTAACGCCTTGCTTCTAGGGTCTGTCTGAAAAGTCGACGAGCCAAGACAAGACAAGGCAAAAATTGGCGAAAAAACGGAGTTTACATGTGTAAATGAGTATTTTGAGCCAATTTTTAACGCCGTATTGTCGAGCGCAGACACTTTTCAGACAGAGCCTAAACCGCCATCTCCTTGAACCGTTCCAGATTATCTTGTCGTCGTTGGTCTCTTCGTCTTAAGTGGTATGCCTAAAGTCCTTGTGCTGCGTTACTGTCGTAGTCGTTGCGTTGACTGAAACCAGATAAATCCACTGGCATAAACAGTCATCTCCGACAATACTGCCTTCAAAAGAGGCATAACAAGGACAATAATGATGATTCGCTACGTACACCAGCCGACGTTTCTGACGGGCGATGAGCTTTCCATCTCCACCTTCAGCTTGCTCGACCCTGAAGGCGAACTTTATAGCGGTGCCGAAGCGCCTGCGCTAGAGCGTGAACACGCACGCAGGCTCTACCAGGCCATGCTATCCACTCGTATTCTTGACGAACGTATGATGGCCGCACAGCGCCAGGGGCGGCTTAGCTTCTACATGCAGTGCGTAGGAGAAGAAGCGGCGGTGGTGGGCGCCACCGCCGCCCTGGACGATGCGGATATGATCATGGCGCAATACCGTGAGCAGGGTGCGCTGATGTATCGCGGTTTTTCTATTGATGAGTTTATGAACCAGCTATTCGGCAATGAGCTGGATTATGGCAAGGGCCGCCAAATGCCGGTTCACTACGGTTCACGTAAACTTCACTACATGACGATTTCGTCACCCTTGGCGACCCAAATCCCCCAGGCAACCGGCTATGCCTATGGTCAAAAACTCGCAGGCGATGGGCAATGTACGTTGACCTTTTTTGGCGAAGGCGCAGCGTCAGAGGGCGACTTTCATGCGGCGCTTAATATGGCCTCTGTCCATAAAGTGCCTGTCATCTTTTTCTGCCGTAATAATGGTTATGCCATTTCCACTCCCGCCGTTGAGCAGTTTGCCGCGGATGGCATTGCACCGCGCGCGTTTGGTTATCACATGCATGCTATTCGTGTAGATGGCAACGATGTACTTGCCGTATACGAAGCCACTCGGCAAGCGCGCAAGCTGGCGGTTGAGCATAATCACCCGGTGCTGATTGAGGCGATGACGTATCGCCTTGCCGCCCACTCATCCTCTGATGATCCTTCTGGCTATCGCTTAAAAAGCGAAGAAGAGACATGGCGCCTCAAGGACCCCGTGCTGCGAATGCAAAAATGGATGTTGAAAAAAGGTTGGTGGAGCGAAGAGGAGGAAGCCCAGCAGCAGGAATCACTGCGCCGTGATGTGCTTGAAACCATGAAGCGTGCTGAAAAGCGGCCTCCACCCTCATTGGATAGCCTGGTAAGTGATGTTTATGCCGATGTAACCCCAGCGCTTCAACGTCAATTCGACCAACTTAAAAGCCATATTCGTCGCTACCCTGAGGCATACCCCCAAGGCGCTCGGTCGTTAGACTTGACCGTGCAGACGCCCACTGACTCTAAAGGGGAGGCGTAACATGCCCACGATGAATATGTTGCAGGCCATTAACAATGCGCTGGATATTGCCATGGCGGAGGATGAAAAGGTCATTTGCTTTGGCGAGGACGTCGGCATTTTCGGTGGTGTGTTTCGCGCCACCAGCCATCTACAGGAAAAATACGGTAAAGCGCGGTGTTTTAATACGCCCCTGGTAGAGCAAGGCATTATTGGCTTTGCCAACGGTTTGGCAGCACAGGGTTCGGTGCCTGTCGCCGAAATCCAGTTTGCCGACTATATCTTTCCCGCGTTTGACCAGATTGTTAACGAAACGGCCAAGTATCGTTATCGTTCAGGCGACTTGTTTAACGTCGGCGGACTAACGATCCGTACCCCGTACGGTGGGGGGATATCCGGTGGGCTTTATCACTCTCAGTCTCCGGAAGCCTACTTTACCCATACGCCTGGGATAAAAGTGGTGGTGCCGCGTAATCCCTACCAGGCAAAAGGCCTGTTGCTGGCTTCCATCCGCGATCCAGATCCGGTGCTTTTTTTAGAACCCAAGCGTCTTTACCGTGCTTCAGTGGGCGAGGTGCCGGAAGAGGATTATCAGTTGCAGATAGGTGAAGCAGACATCATCAAAGAGGGTAGCGATATTACCCTGGTAGGATGGGGCGCTCAGATGGAGGTAATTGAAAAAGCAGTAGAGCTTGCTGAAGCGCAAGGCATTGCCTGCGAAGTGATCGACCTGCGCTCCCTGCTTCCCTGGGATGCCGATACCGTTGCTGAGTCTGTACTAAAAACAGGTCGGCTCGTCGTCAGCCATGAAGCACCGCTAACCGGAGGTTTTGCCGGCGAAATAGCAGCGACCATTCAAGAGCGTTGTTTTCTCTATCTCGAATCGCCGATAAAGCGGGTGACCGGGCTGGATACTCCTTTCCCCTTGGTACTGGAAAAAGAGTATTTTCCCGATCATTTGAAGATTTTTGAAGCGATTCGTGAAAGCGTTAATTTCTAGCGCCCAAGGAGAAGAGCAATGAGCGATTTTAAATTGCCAGATATTGGCGAAGGCATCGTTGAGTGTGAAGTCGTGGAGTGGCGGGTTGCGGAAGGTGATCATATCGAGGAAGACCAGCCCATCGTTGAGGTAATGACCGACAAAGCGCTGGTGGAAATCACTGCCCCTGAAGCGGGTGTGGTAACACGGCTTTATGTGCCACAAGGGCAAATTGCCAAAGTGCATGCTCCACTCTACGCCTACCAGGGCTTGGATGAGAACGAAGGAGAAGGAGGCCGCTCTTCTGTTTCGCATCATGCATCGTCAATAAGCAAGCTGCCGGATGACGCTGTTGAGTTACCCGTCGCTACGCCGCCCAGTAACCCAACTGCACAGGGAGCTTATGGCAAAGTGCCCGCGAGCCCCGCGGTAAGGCGGCTAGTACGAGAGCATGGGTTAACAATTACCGAGGTGGCTGGTAGTGGCAAAGAGGGTCGAGTGCTTAAGGAAGACGTGCTGGCGCATATTCACCACAACGAGGTAGAGCCATCGATAGCCAAGCCAGCGCCTACTATCAACGAGGCGCACAACCCAGAGCAGGACGCGCCACGTATAGAGCCCTTACGCGGCGTGCGTGCCGTGATGGCAAAACGCATGGTTGCCTCTGCAACGACTATTCCGCATTTTCACTATGGCGAAGAGCTTGATGTTACTGAGCTATTGGCGCTACGCGAGCGGCTGAAGCCTCAGGCAGATGCTCAAGGGCAGCGCCTTACGCTGATGCCCTTTTTTATGAAGGCGTTAGCACTCGCCTTGGCCGAAACGCCGATACTTAATGCGCAACTCAATGAAGCCGGTGACGAGCTTCACTACTATCCTCAGTGCAATATTGGTATGGCGGTAGATAGCAAAACCGGATTATTAGTGCCCAATGTTAAAGGCGTTGAGCGTTTGACGTTGCTTGGTATCGCTCGTGAAGTGGGCCGCTTGACCGTTGCTGCACGTGAAGGCCGTGTCGACCAGGCTGACCTAAAGGGAGGGACGATCAGTATTTCCAATATCGGTGCCCTAGGGGGGACTTATGCTACGCCTATTATTAATGCCCCTGAAGCGGCTATTGTTGCGATAGGCAAAACGCAGTGGCTGCCGCGTTTTGATGAGCAAGGCGCCGTTCAGCGCCGCGCCATTATGACAATTACCTGGGCAGGAGATCATCGGTTCATTGATGGCGGCACCATTGCGCGCTTTTGTAATACATGGAAAGGCTTTTTGGAAGCGCCTGAAACCATGCTGCTTTATTTGGGATAAACGCACGCTTAGGACACAAGATGCCGCAGGCGCCGCTACAGCAATTTTATATACCTGAAGAGCAGTCGGTCTATCTGCTGAGCCATAATGATGCGCAAAAGCTTAAAGACTGGGTAGCGCTCTGCCAGGCCCAGCTTAGTCAGCTTGGGTATCAAGGAATTGAGCTGATTGGCAAAGGCGCCTACGGTTTTGTGTTTTCTGGCAGCGTGCCCAGTGGCGATACGCTGGCGCACTACGTGTTTAAATTTTCTCGCATTACGCTGCCTACACACTTACAGGAACGTCTCGAAGAAGAGGCGTTTATGCTGGATCAAGTGTCCCATGCTCGCATTCCCAAGTTAATCACCTACCAGCGCGCAAGAGGTCAGTCGATTTTAGTCATGGAGCGCGCACCCGGTTGGAATCTGGAGCAGATATCCCTCAAAAGAGGACGTTTGTCACCACGCTTGATTATGCGTATAGCGCGTCAACTTGTTGATATTTTAATCGCGCTTCGCCGCGACGCTGGGCCCCATGGCCGGCCAGTGGTACATGGCGATATCAAACCCTCCAACCTGGTCTTCGACCCTGACACGGAGTCTATTGCACTGATTGATTGGGGATCGTCTGTTTTTGCTCAATTGGATGCTCAACTACAGTTCGTTGGGGCGAATGTGATGGAGCTGATGTCCGATAACCTGCAGCAAACCAATGCACGTTTGGGTGACGTCTATTTTATTGGTGAAGAGCAGCTAAACGGTGCGCTCTCTTCGCCACGTTTTGATGAACAGGGCGTGGCGGGCACGTTGTATGCGCTGGCATCAGCACAGTCGTGCCGGTTTGGCCATCGCGCTATTCCCGCAAGCTCCCTGGGGTTGCCTATGGAATTTGCCCGTACATTGGATGGTATGCTGGACCCCGACCCGCAGGTTCGCCTTACCGCCGGCAGTTACTTTATCGACACAATGACGCGCATGGCAAACGTGGTAATGCTTGATTTTCCCCCCAGCCCCGAGGCGCCTCTTGTGCCCGTATGGGTTCGCCCTGTGCAGCAGGAAATTGATACCGTGGTGTATAGCTCTCGCAAGGCGTTTCTGCGAGAAGCCAGCGTTGAGGAAACGCTCAACGAGGTTAACGATGTACAGCTGGACCGTTACTATAAGCAGTTTATGCAGGGGATGGGGGAGACAGAAAAAGCGTTTTTAGCCTCGGTAAGTCGGCTGGGTAAATATCCGGTAGTAGGAGGGCTGGCCGTACGTTGGGAGCGCGAAGGGGTATATATTGATTCTTCCCTCAACTTGCATGACCCTGACGTGAAGCCCGCCTTTATTGAAGCTGTTAATAATACGGTTCACTTGGCGCGTGCCATTCATCGCCAAGGTGTTTTCAAAAGCTGCTTATTTAATGCGCGCCAAACGCTGCATATAGAGCGGGAAACGGAGCGTGAGCCGTTTTACTGCCAGCCTGATATGGCGATTAACTACGAAATGAGCGCGGTGCCAGAGCTGGAGGATCGGAGCCGCCAGCATAGTTATTTTGAAGATGGGCCCGATCCGGAAGAGCTGTTGATATTGCCCGCCGAGATTATGACGATCCTGCAGCAACTTAACGATATTCATCATACCGGAATGATTATTTTCGAGGCGCTCCCTCAGCATCTTAAAATACACAGTTATTACCGACTGCTTGACCCCGCAAGGGAGCGCGAGTTTCAAACATTGCTTACCCATATTTTAAGCGCGGTTAACCAGATCCAGGGGTTGGGCGTTTCTGGTTTTATGAAGATGCCCTATAAAGACACCCGCTTTTTTACCCATCTGGAGCGGCAGCCCGAGCGCTACTACCCACAAAATCCACGAGAACACGTTAAAAACATAAAAGCCTGCTGATCTCTTACGGATAGACATCAGCAGGCATAAAGTGGCGTCAGACAGTGGTCTAAAAAGAAGACCTGTTGGCTTGCAGCCATGTGATCAGCTGTTCAACCAGTGTGTCGCTTGCGCGGCCAAAGGCGTCGACCACTGAAGATATATCAACATCGGTTGCCTGGCTGGTCGTGGTAAACGTGCGGTAAGCAATAGGCATTCGGTCATGGGTGTTTACAAGCTGGACATCGAGCTGAATAACGGCATTAGGGCGCCCATTTTCATACTCACTTTGAAAACTACGCAGTGAGCTAAGTAGCTGCAGCTGAGAGGGCAGTTGATCGGTCCCGACATTGCCAAAGAGCTGACTTTGCTGCAAACCTTCTATTAACCGTGATTGAACGAGAGCGGGGGTATCTTCATACCAGCGAGCGCCTTCATACACATTAACGATATTTTTTTCCGGATAGACCACTATGCGATTACCGCTCAGCAGATATCCGGCTTCTGGCGTAGCAATGCCCAATGTTTCAGTCGCCGCATTGGAGGGCATGTTTATGTCAGGCACGTTAGTGGAGGGTAGGCGATAAAGCGTCGCCGGGTCGTTTTTAGGGACGATGGAGCACCCAGCGCTCAACAAGAGTACGGATACAGTGAGTACGGCAAAAACAGGGCGTAAGTTCATGGGCTAAATTCCTTTATCTGGTCCCGGCCCAACAAGAATTCAATTGGATTTTCATCCAGCTCACGGGCGATACGATCCAATGAGTTAAGCGTTGAACGCAATGAAGAAAGCGCAGGACCAATATCGCGAGTGCCTTGCAACGTACTATCAACTGCGCCAGCATTTTGCTCTATTAGCTGCTCCATCCGCTGCGCTGCGCGGGCGATATCCTGGCTGGCATTGGCAGCATTTTGCATAACGTTTTGTCCATCTTGTTCGAGCAGCTGGGTAACTTGCTCGCTCAGTACATTAATACTGGCCATCGTGGTGGTCGCTTGGCGTGATGCAGTGCCTAATAGGGCTAAGTTTTCTTCAAATGCTTCACGCTGTGACGCTATCATTTCGGTAATTTGTTCTATATTCGTCAGTACGTTACTTGCATTCTGACGATTACTATCATCGAAGAGGTTATTCACATTGGCCAAAATTGAGTTAATGTTATCAACCACTTCTTTACCCTCTTCTAAAAAAGTGGAGAGCGGGGAGGGGTCTGCATGAATAACAGGTATTTCATCACCCGCATGGTCAATTAATGCAGGACTATCCGGTGTTCCACCGTAGAGCTGTATCGACATGCTGCCAGTAATACTCGCAAACGCTAGCTGCGCGTGGGTATCTTCTTTGACGGGGGTATCTTTTTCGACACGAATTTTGGCAATAACCTGACGAGGATCTGCAGGGTTGAGATTCAGCGTTGTTACATCGCCTACTCTGATGCCGTTATATTGCACTGCACTTCCTACTGTCAGCCCGCTAACGCTGCGTTCAAACAAGACACGGTACGTTTGATAGTCGCGCTGACCCGCTGCATGGCTGATCCAGAGCGTAAATAGCAGAGCCGCTGCCGCCGTTATTACTGTAAATAAACCAATTAGAACGTGATGAGCGCGTGTTTCCATGTGCTACTCACTCCTTAGCTGACGATCATTTGAGTGGGCGGTCTTGTTGGCGGCTCTGCCACGAGGCCCGTTAAAGTAGTTCTGGACCCATTCATCATCCGTCCGGGCAACATTTTGAATGGTATCCGTTACTAAAACACGTTTCTGAGAAAGTACGGCCACTCTATCGCAAGCGGCATAAAGTGTATCCAAGTCGTGTGTTACCAGGAAAACGCTAAAGCCGAGCGCATTACGCAACGTGACCAGCAATTGGTCAAACGCAGCGGCGCCAATAGGGTCCAAGCCTGCAGTAGGTTCATCAAGAAACAGAATGTCAGGGTCTAACGCTAGTGCGCGAGCCAAGGCGGCACGCTTAATCATGCCCCCAGAGAGCGACTCTGGATACTGCAATGCAGCTTCGGGCTCAAGCCCCACCAGCGAGAGTTTTACCCGCGCCAGATATTCCGCATCTTCTCGTGGTAATTTGGCATGCTCAATAATGGGTAGCGCCACATTCTCTTGTAAGCTAAGCGAGCTAAACAGGGCGCCTTGTTGAAAAAGCACGCCAAAGCGTCGCTCAACTTGGCTGCGCTCCTTGCTGCTTAGCTGGTTAAGATCATTACCCAACACATTAATTTTGCCTGCATTGGGGCGTTTTAACCCCACGATACTGCGCAAAAGAACAGATTTCCCCGTACCTGATCCGCCCACGATTCCGAGAATCTCACCGTCGAGTAGATCAAGGTCCAGCGATTCATGAACGATGTGGTTACCAAAGCGGTTTTCTAGGCCGCGAACTTCAATCACCGGTCGTCCAGACGAGTGGCTGGGTGATTGGTTTGAGGAGTCAGTAGATTCGCTCACCAGCCCATCTCCATAAAGAACAGAGCGGCAAGTGCATCAATCAAAATAACCATGAAAATGCATTGCACGACACTGGATGTGGTATGAGAACCTACTGATTGTGCACTACCACTAACCTTGAAGCCTTCCAGACAGCCAATGACGGCAATAACAAAGGCGAATATGGGGGCCTTGCTCATCCCTACCAGGAAATTATTCAACGCAACATCTTTTTGCAGTATGTAAAGAAATTGCCCCGTTGATATATCCAAAGAGAGCACAGCGACAAGCGCGCCTCCCATTAAGCCACACATCATTCCTATAAAGGTAAGTAGAGGCAGACTAACGAGAAGCGCTATGATCCGGGGCAGCACTAATAACTCAATAGGGTCTAGCCCCTGCGTCTGTAGTGCGTCAATTTCTTCATTGGATTTCATCGACCCCAACTGAGCCGTAAATGCACTGGCAGTTCGGCCTGCCAATAAAATTGCTGCCAACAAAACGCCAAATTCACGTAGAAATGAAAATGCCACCAGGTCAATGGTGTAAACAGTCGCGCCAAATTGTTCGAGAACAGTGGCGCCCAGAAACGCAACGACCGCACCCACCATGAAGGTTAACAAAGCAACAATGGGAACGGCATTAAGGCCGCTTTGCTGTATTTGGGCGACGGTGGCCGTTATTCGCCAACGTTTTGGTTTAAAAGCGACCTGTACCAGTGTTGCGATGACGAGCCCGATGAAGGCCAGCAACTGGCGTTGCTGCGACCATAACCCCGCCATGTGCTCCCCGATACTTGCCAGCGCATCCGTGAGACGGTTGGAACTATGCTGCACTGCTTCGATTGGGGCATCCATCGCTTCAGCGATACGCTTTAAAAGCGCTTGTTGTTCCAGAGGGAGCTCGCCTGCCCAATCGCTTATTGCGCGAGACTTTTCAATACCGATCATGCCAACAATGACAGCGGCTCCTGCGGTATCCAGTCGCTCAATACCGGTAAGGGATATATCGTTTGGTTGGGAATAGTTTTGAGCCGCATTTTTTAGCTGCTTGTAATTAGAAAGCGTCCATTCGCCCTGTAATACTAATTTTTCGTCCCGCTTTATAATCCACTCACTTGGCATTTTTGCTCCTAAACGCCGTTGGCTCGCTAAAATATTCACATTACTTTAATCGAACCATCTAGAGAAGCCCTCTCAAAACAACGTATTACTTACTCCTTCGTAATTATACTGTAGCTGATTAATCGCCGTTTAGAGTAGCCAGTTATACGCATGTTATCCATCTTATCTACGAAAACTCTCGCCAAGCTGCATAAGTGCTCAAAAAAACCCGACCTGTTAGAGCGTCCAGAAAGGCGCTCTTTTTAAGCTTGTCCATGACAGGACCTTTCACTTCCGATAAATGAAGTTTGACGTTGGAATCTTTGAGTCGCGCATTGATGGCATCAAGGCTTTCCAGCGCAGAGGCATCAATTAGGTTAACCGCTGAACAAATCAGTACCACATGCTCAAGTTCAGGATGACTGGCCACCAGATTATAAACAGTATCTTCCAGGTAGCGAGCATTGGCAAAGTAGAGGCTTTCATCGATACGTAGCAGTGCCACATGGCTAATGGTTTCTACATTATGGCGGTGGGTATTACGAAAATGTTCGGTATCCGGTACCCGGCCAACCAGTGCACTGTGTGGGCGACTGGTACGGTAAAGAAATAGCGCTATCGATAATGCAACACCGCTCATAATACCGGCTTCAACTCCCTCGACCAGCGTCAATAAAATGGTCACGGCCATTGCGGCAAAATCGCTGCGCGAATAACACCAGGTTTGACGCAGCATGGAAATATCTACCAGCGTTAAAATAGCCACCGTAATGGTGGCGGCCAGGGTGGCAATCGGCAGGTAATAAAGCCAGTCGGTAAATGATAAGGTGATAAGTGCAATGCCCAGAGCCGCAAACGCCCCGGCCGCTGGGGTTTGGGCTCCGGCGTCATAGTTGATCACCGTCCTTGAAAGCCCCCCCGTTACCGGCATTCCGCTGGTAACACCCGCTGCCAGATTGGCGGCTCCCAAGCCGATCAGTTCCTGGTTCGGTGAGATGCGCTGGCGCCGTTTTGCCGCCAGCATTTGGCCCATGGACACGGACTCGACAAAACCTACCAGGCTAATCAGCAGCGCCGGAATTAACAATGCTCGCCATAAAGAGGCGTCCTCCCACGGAAAGCTAAGCGCTGGCAAGCCGCTTGGAATAGCGCCTACGACCTTAACGCCTGCCTCTGTGAGTTGCCAATGCCAGGTAATAAACGTAGTTGTAACGACGGCAAAAACAGGCCCCGCCTTGGTGATTAAGTCAGCAAGCGCGGCAGGAAGGCCCAGTGCGCTAAGCGTTTGCTTCCCATAGCGACGCATGGCAATAAGAAATACCAACGTGCCTGCGCCAATCGCAAATGTGTAGGGGTTAAATTGAGGCAGGTTGGGGAGTAGCGTCATCACACGCTCAGTTAGCGTGAAGCCGCTACTGGAGACGCCTAAGAGACTCCCTAACTGGCTTGCTGCAATGAGTATTCCGGAGGCGGTTAAAAAGCCAGAAATGACCGGATGACTTAAAAAATTACTTAAAAAGCCCATCCGTAGCGCGCCCATCGCGACTAATATAGCGCCAGAAAGTAATGAAAGTACCAAGGCTGCCTGTAAGTAGGCATCAGTGCCTGGCTGCGCTACGGAAGCGAGCGCTGCGCCAGTCATCAGCGCGATAATGGCAACGGGGCCCACGGCGAGCGTACGGCTTGTCCCCATTAGGGTGTATAGAAGCTGCGGCAGGATACTGGCATATAATCCGACAACGGCTGGCAGTCCAGCTAGTAATGCATAAGCAAGCGATTGCGGAATGACCATGATGGTCACAATGATCCCAGCAAGCACATCAGCACCCAGCAGGCGTCTATGATAGTGCGGCAGCCAAGTGAGAATAGGTAAATAACGCTTAAACATGGGCTCCGGGCCATCAGGCATCAATGGTTTTTAAGAACCGTTGGTTCTTTTATTAATCCTTATATTAACGCGTTATGCCAGTAATTACGGCTCGGCTTCTTAAATAAGCCACCTCTCTTCCCCCAAAGTGTTACTTATTTCATCAGCATAACCCGTTAAGCTCGTTAAGAAAATTGGGCGCCTCTTGGCGTTTTGCTTACCGCTGTCCACAAAAACGCCGACAAACGCAGCTCGATAACCTTAATTACAAAAGAGTCCCACTATGCGTCTACTTCGTGTGCTGACACCATTGATATTGCTCGGATTATCGGTTTGGTTGGTTGCCCAAGCGGGTACCTTTAAATACCTGGCACTTATTTGCGCCGCGTTAGCGGGGGCGGGGCTGGTTGCTAATGCGCTGCTCAGTGTTTTTATGGCCGACCAGCAGCGTCTTGCCCAGCCTGTTCGTGGGCCAAAACCGCTCAAGGATTACGCGTCGCTTCGTGCGATGGCGTATCGCTTAATGAAACGGGCAAGCAAAACGGCCATTGCTTCGGCAGAGGTCTCTCACTATGCCGATCTTATGGACCAACGTCTTATCAGGCAGGAGGCGATGGCGCATGAAGCATCCTCAAGCATGAACGAAATCAATACCGCTATTTTGCAAGTAAGTACGAGCGCGACTCACGTGGCCACATTGGCAGAAAAGGCGCGCGATGCCAGCCATCAGAATCATGACGAGCTGACGGATATTGTCAGCGATATGAGCCATGTGGCCGAGCGCTCAGATCAGGCGTTAGAAATGTTGACTGCGCTTAATGACAAAATAGAGAGGGTGCGCAATGTCACCGAAATGATTGAAGGCATTGCCGAGCAAACCCATTTGTTATCACTTAATGCGTCGATTGAAGCGGCCCGGGCGGGTGAGCATGGCAGTGGGTTTGCCGTGGTGGCCGAAGAGGTACGGAGCTTGGCGCTTAAGACCTCAACCGCGACGCAGAACGTAGAAACGCTGGTTAAGGATATGCATCAAAGCGGCCAGGGAGTTGTCTCTACGATGGGCGCGATAATGGTGCGTATTCGAGAGCGCTCCGAAGGGCTGCAACAGGTAGGCAAGCGTCTGGCCACCATTACCCAAGAGTTTGATCAGGTTCAGCATGAGACCACAAGCGTCGCCACCGCCATGGAGAGCACCAAAACCCATAGTCAGACCGTTGCCGAGAGTCTACGTCAATTAGAGAGAGACGTAGATGAAGGTAATCACAATATGCATGATTTGGCTGCGCAGGCGCGTTCGTTAATGGAAGCGGCTGAAGGGGTGGATGGTGAGCTGGCTCAGCAGCGCCTTCAGGGACGGCATCAACAGGTGTTTAAAGCGGCTCGCCAAACGGCTGACCGCATTGGCAAGCTATTGGAAAAGGCCATTTCCCGCGGAGAACTCGTAGAATCAGCCCTTTTTCAGCCAGATTATCAGGCACTTCCGGACACTCGGCCAACGCTCTATCGCACAGGGTTCGACAACTTTACCGATCAATATTTACCAAGCGTGCAAGAGCCTCTGCTGACGGAATATAGCTTGAACTATGCGATTGCCTGTAATCGTGATGGCTATGTGCCTACTCACAATGAGGCGGTTAGCCGACAGCCCACGGGCGATATGGAGCATGATTTAAAGTACTGCCGCAGCAAGCGTATTTTTGATGACGCGACGGGAAGTCGGTGTGGTGCTCATCAACACCCATTATTGCTTCAAACCTATAAACGCGATACGGGCGAGATCATGCATGACCTATCGGTACCGATTTTTATCCATGGCAAACACTGGGGTGGTTTCCGGGTAGGCTATCAGCCAGAGGGGGTAGAAGAGGCGAGCTCTGCCCTGACATTATCGCATTCAGGGCAAGAAGCGTTAGCGGATAGCGGTCTAGTGCGGGCGTGATTGCCAGGATGACCAGGAATAGAGCGCAAGCCCAAACCAGATCATAATAAAAGTGGCGAGCTGTATGGTACCCAGCGGTTCACCAAAAATGGTTAAGGCGATCAAAAACTGAATTGTAGGGTTGATGTACATCAAAAAGCCCAACGTCGAGAGCCGTAAGCGTCGAGCCGCACCCGCGAAAGCCATCAGCGGTAAAGCGGTTATTACGCCGCTTACCGCCAGTAAAACACTCGTTGGTACATCAATCATGAAGTGTGAATTACCCTGCCAGCTAAGCCATGTCAGGGCGAGCAGAGCCAGCGGGAACAGCAGGAGGGTTTCTACAAACAGTCCCGATAAACCGTCTAGCGGCACCTGCTTTCGAAAAAGCCCGTAGCTACCAAAGCTGAGTGCTAGCATCAGGCTGATCCAGGGCAATTCACCCAGCAGTGCAAATTGGATGGCAATGGCCAAGCCTGCAAGGCCTAACGCCACTAACTGAAGACGTGCCATCACTTCACGCAGCACCAGCACGCCCAGTGCCACGTTAACGAGTGGTGTTAAAAAATAGCCAAGGCTTGCTTGCAATACCTGATTGCTTTCCACCGCGTAAATATAAAGCCCCCAATTGAAGCCGATTAACACAGCGCAAATCAGTACACGGCCTAAACGGCGAGGCTGGCTCAACGCCGTTATCACGGGGGACCAACGGCTTAACATCGTGATGAGTACCACAAGAAAAACACACGACCACACTATGCGGTGGATAAGAATTTCAAACGCTGGAATACCGTCAAACAGCGCGAAAAAAAGCGGGAAACACCCCCACATTATATAGGCTGCTAACCCAAATGTGACGCCTTTGATGGCCTGTGGATCACGCGCTGGAGGGGAATGCATAGCAGCCTCATTATTTAAAAATGCTAATCTACCACATAATTGCGAAAACATACTGGCAAAGGAGACGTGACATGAGTCAGCTAAGAACGAGCCTGGTACAGTGCGATTTGCGCTGGGAAGACCCACAGGCCAACCATGATCATTTAGTCCGTTTGCTGGGCGATCTGGACAGCCGTGACACCGATCTCATCGTATTACCCGAGATGTTTGCAACGGGTTTTACCATGAACTCGCGCGAAATGGCCCAGCCCATGGCGCAAAGTCAAAGCGTCGCCTGGCTGCAAGCGCAAGCTAAAGCGCGTAACTGTGTCATAACCGGGAGTGTGGCCATCGTTGATGACGGCCAGTATTACAACCGTATGATATGGGCCACGCCCGAGGGTGATATCCGCCATTACGATAAACGCCACTTGTTTCGTATGGCGGGCGAGCATGAACGCTATGGTATGGGCAGCCAGCGTGAAATAGTCGAGCTCAAGGGGTTTAAGCTACTGTTAAGCGTTTGCTACGACCTGCGTTTTCCTGTTTGGTTGCGTCAACAGCCAGCAGCGCAAGAGCACTTCGAGTATGATGCGCTACTGTGTGTTGCCAACTGGCCAGCACCGCGTCGGCAGCCTTGGCGAACGCTGCTCCAGGCTCGGGCGGTGGAAAACCTTGCGTATGTCGTGGGGGTTAACCGCGTTGGTGAAGATGCCAAGGGCCTTGCTTACAGCGGCGACTCCATGCTGGTCGATTTCAAGGGCGAACCGCTCATCGACCACTCTGAAAATACGCCGTTTATTGAAACGGGGACGCTTGATAAAACGGAGTTAAATGCTTTTCGTGAAAAATTTCCTGCCTGGCAAGATGCCGACCATTTTTCGTTACTGCCAGGAGTGGGCCAATAATGCGCCTTGATCGATTTTTAAGTGAAACCACACCGCTAACGCGTAGTTTGGCAAAACGAGCGCTTAAAAATGGCGAAGTAACGCTTAATGGTGAGCCTATTAAGCAGTCGGCCACCCAGATTGATACCGAGCAGGATGAGGTGAAATTCAACGGCGAAACGCTTTCGCTGGTCGGGCTTCGCTATGTAATCATGCACAAGCCAACGGATGTTGAGTGCACTGCCAGGCGCGGGCTGTATCCACGGGTAATTGATTTGATTGATTTGCCCAAAGTAGAGCGTCTTCAACCAGTAGGGCGGCTGGATGTTGATACCACTGGCCTTTTACTGATGACTGATGATGGCCAGTGGTCTCATCGTGTTACCTCACCGCGTCATCGTTGCGCCAAGGTCTATATCGCCGACTTGGCTGAGCCTATGGAAGGCAACGATGCGGAGTGGGCAATCAATCAGGTAGCCCAGGGCATTCTGCTGGATGATGAAGAGACACCAACGCAGCCTGCGTTACTCCGGTTTATAACGCCTCTACAAGCGGAGCTTACCCTGACCGAAGGGCGCTATCACCAGGTTAAGCGTATGTTTGCCGCGCTGGGCAACCATGTTAATGCGCTGCACCGTCAATCTATCGGTGATGTTGTATTAACGGATGATTTGCGCCCCGGGGAGTGGCGCGAGTTAACGCAGGAAGAAATCGACAGCTTCTAAATTCAGCCGCTAAGCGCACTTGGCCAAACGGCAGTAGGTCAAGTGCGTATTCAATACTCAATTTATACCGTTATCTTGCTTCTTTAAACAACGCCTCTGCTTACATTTTTCAAAGAAACGCTAGGCAGAAAAACGTGGCAAATGGGCGGCGGCAATCAGCGATTGAGTATATGCATGCTGAGGCGAGGACAGCACGTCAAGGCAGGGGCCCTGTTCGACCACTTCACCATCCTTTAGCACCATAATACGGTGCGCCATGGCACGTACTACGGCTAAGTCGTGGCTGATAAATAGATAGCTAAGCTGACGACGTTCCTGTAACTGACGAAGTAGCGTCACAAGCTGCTTTTGTACGGTACGGTCCAGCGCTGAGGTAGGCTCGTCCAACACTAGAAGTTCAGGCTCTAAAATAATGGCTCGGGCCACGGCTATTCGCTGGCGCTGTCCGCCGGAGAACTCATGGGGATAGCGTGCCGCACAGCCTTCAGGTAAACCCACCTCAAGCAGCGTTTTTTGTACACGCCGGGTAACTTCATCGAGTGAAAGCGCGGGATAGTGAAAACGTAGCCCCTCACTCACGATATCAAACACCGGCATACGCGGTGAAAGCGCACCGTATGGGTCCTGAAATACCATTTGTAAGCGATGACGCTGGTGCCGTAGCGCATTGCCCGTAAGCTGGCTCAAGGTAGCATCACCCAAGATAACGTCTCCCTGACTGTGCACCAGACGCATAATCGCGGATGCCAGCGTCGTTTTCCCTGAGCCTGACTCGCCGACAATGCCCAGCGTTTCACCGGGCGAAATACTCAAGTCGGTTGCTTTAAGCGCTTCAAAGGGGGGGGGCTGGCGTTTGAATAGCCCTGTTTTGGGTCGCTTAAAACTAACGCTTAGCTGGCGAGCGGTTAATAAGGGCGCCGTATTGGCAGGCGCTGCCGGGCGGCCTTCAGGCTCCGCTGCTAACAGTGCTTTGGTGTAATCACTTTGTGGGTTTTGAAAAACCTCTTCAACTGGCCCCATTTCCTGAATCTTACCGCGATACATCACACAAACCCGCTCGGCATAGCGGCTTACAAGATTCAAGTCGTGGCTGATAAACAACATGCCCATGCCATGCTGATCGCGAAGCTCTTTTAAAAGGCCGAGTATGTCTTGCTGGACGGTGACATCCAGCGCGGTCGTCGGCTCATCGGCGATTAGTAGTGCTGGGTTATTGGCAATGGCCATGGCAATCATGACGCGCTGACGCTGACCACCGGAGAGTTGATGAGGCCAGGCATCCAACAGCTCATCAACGCGGGGCAGTTTCACTTGTTCAAGCAGTTCTCTGGCCCGCGCTCGCGCCGCTTGCCCACTTAACCCTTGATGCAGGCGCAGGGTTTCCCCAATTTGCTTACTGATACGGTGTAAAGGGTTGAGTGATGTCATGGGTTCTTGAAACACAAACCCTACGCGGTTGCCACGCACGCTGTTCCAATCGCGCTTGCCAAGTTGATTGAGGTCAGTCTCCTCTAGCCAGCGCTCGCCGCTTATCATGGCATTGCGGGGTAAAAGGTTAATAGCCCCCAGTGCTGAAACGGACTTGCCCGAGCCGGACTCACCCACAATCGCCAGCGTTTCGCCTGCATTGACCGTTAATGAAAGCGCATCTACCACTACATTATCATCAAAGGCAATCGTGAAATCCGTTAGCCGAAGTAGTGGTTTAGGCATGTTGGGTGTCCTGCGCAGGCGTTTGGCGCTGATTAATGTGGCGTGGGTCGAAGGCATCGCGCAGCCCTTCACCAATAAATACAAGCAAGGAGAGCATCACGGCAAGCGTCATGAAGGCGGTAATACCCAGCCATGGCGCGTGCAGATTATTTTTACCCTGGGCGGCAAGCTCCCCCAAGGATGGGGAACCTGGCGGCAGGCCAAAGCCCAAAAAGTCGAGCGCTGTTAACGTACCAATCGCCCCGGTAAACAGAAAGGGGATAAACGTTAGGGTAGCCACCATGGCATTCGGCAGGACATGGCGCCACATAATCAGCCGAGACGGCAATCCCATGGCTTTTGCTGCGCGTACGTATTCCAAATTGCGTGCTCGTAAAAACTCGGCCCGCACAATATCGACCAGACCTAGCCATGAAAACAGCAGCATAATGCCCAGCAGCCACCAAAAACCGGGTTGCACGAAGCTTGCTAAAATAATCAGCAAAAACAGTACCGGTAGCCCCGACCATATTTCAGTGACCCGTTGGCCTATAAGATCCACCTTGCCGCCAAAATACCCCTGCACACCGCCCGCTAGAACGCCTAACGCCAGCGACCCTGTCGTAAGCACTAACGCAAAAAAGACAGAGAGCCGAAAACCGTAGATAACGCGGGCCAGCACATCGCGCCCTTGGTCATCCGTGCCCAGCCAGTGGCGACTATCCGGGGGAGCTGGTGAGGGTTGTTGCATCTGCATGTCCAGCGTTTGATAGGAGAACGGAATAAGCGGCCATATGGCCCAGCCGTTGTCACTAATTTGCTGTTGAATAAACGGGTCCAAATAGTCAGTACGGGTGGGAAGAAAGCCCCCGAAATCTGTTTCCGGATAATCCACCAGTAAAGGTGTATACCACTGCCCGTCGTAGTTCAGAATAAGCGGCTTGTCATTGGCAATCAGCTCGGCAAACAGGCTGATAATGAACAGCACGCCAAACAACCAAAGCGATATCCGCGCGCGACGATTTGCTTTAAAGGCGGCTAAACGGCGCTGCGTAATGGGGGATAGCCGTGATGTAAAACCGCTCATTTTCACGACTCCCTCGTTGCAAAGTCGATGCGTGGATCCACCCACACGTAGGTCAAATCGGATATCAGCTTTAGCACAAGCCCGATGACCGTGTACAAAAACAGGGTGCCGAAGATGACCGGATAATCCCGCTGCATAACGGCTTCAAATCCTAGAAGGCCCAGCCCATCAAGCGAGAAAATCACCTCAATCAGCAGGGCGCCGGTAAAGAAAATTCCAATCATCGCGGCCGGCAATCCCGCAATAATGATGAGCATAGCGTTACGAAAAACATGACCGTACAAAATGCGCTGTTCGTTAGCACCTTTGGCGCGAGCGGTGAGCACGTATTGCTTATGAATTTCGTCTAAAAAGCTGTTCTTGGTCAGCATGGTAAGCGTGGCAAAGCTGCCGATAGCGGCCGCTGTGACGGGCAACGTGATATGCCAGAAGTAGTCTTTTATTTTGCCGCCTAGCGAAAGGTCCGCAAAATCTGGAGAGGTTAGCCCTCTGAGGGGAAACCAGTCCCAATAGGTGCCGCCCGCAAACAGCACAATCAACAGGATGGCGAATAGAAAGCCCGGTATCGCATAGCCGACAACCACCAGCCCTGAGGTCCACACATCAAAACGTGAGCCGTGGCGCAAGGCTTTACGAATACCTAGTGGAATGGAAATCACATAGACCAGCAGGGTGGTCCACAAGCCCAGAGAAATGGATACCGGCAGGCGCTCAATTATCAGCTCGACCACCGGGCGGTCGCGGAAAAAGCTGGTCCCGAAGTCGAGCGTAAGATAATCGGTCATCATGCCGATAAAGCGTTCATGGGCTGGCTTGTCGAACCCAAACTGCTGTTCCAGCTGTTCGATAAAGCGGGGATCAATACCCCGTGCGCCCCGCGAATCATCGCTTACTTGAACATCTGCTCCGCCCATGTCTAAACGTGTGCTGGCCATAGCGTTGGCGCCTTCAAAACGCGCTAGCATCTGATCAATGGGGCCGCCGGGCGCGGCTTGAACAATCATGAAGTTAAGCAGCATGATGCCGAGTAGCGTCGGTATCATCAGTAGCAGTCGGCGTAGGGTGTAACGTGCCACAGAGTGCACTCCAGTCGTTATTATTTAGCCCTTCAGCGACGCCGGTGACGGCGCTGTAATTCTGCTTCACGGTCGGTATCGACCCACCAGGCATCTAAATCCATTGCGTATTCCGGGAAAGGCTCTTGATAGCCGAACTTGTCCCATACTGCAATACGCGTTTCGCCGGAGTGATAGTGGGGGATGGTGTAAAAACCCCAGCGCAGCACCCGGTCGAGCGCGCGCGTCGCTGTATCCAGTTTCTCCCGGCTCTCTGCGCTAATAATGTCCTCGATTAATGCATCCACTGCCGGGTGGGCGAGCGCCATTCGGTTACGGCTTTGCGGCGCTTTGGCGGCCTCACTACTCCAGAAGTCGCGCTGTTCGTTACCGGGGTTATTGGATTGGGGGAAATGGCTGATCACAATATCGTAATCGTAACTACGCTGGCGATTAAGATATTGGTTAATGTCCACGATCCGCATGGTGGTCTGTACACCGAGACGCGCCATATTGCGCAGCATAGGCTGTACCACACGCTCAAGACTTGCATCGTAAAGCAGCACTTCTAACTGTAAGGGCTTGCCTGTTTCAGTATGAACCAGTACGCCGTCTTCCACTTGGTAGCCCGCTTCGTTCAGCAAGTCGAGCGCCCGGCGTAAGCGTTCGCGCAGGTCCGTCGGCTGGTCGATAGGGAGTGCATCGGTAAATATTCGCTCAGAGCGATGAGAGGCTAAAAGCTCTTCTCGATAAGGCTCAAGCAGGGCGAGTTCTTCCTCTGATGGCAGGCCATCAGCTTGCATCTCTGAGTTCTGGAAATAACTTTCGGTACGCTGATAGGCGTTATAAAAAATATTGGTATTCAGCCAGGGAAAGTCGAACGCCAGGCTGAGCGCTTCGCGTACGCGCGGGTCTTGGAACTTCTCCTTACGAAGATTGAATACGAACGCCTGCATGAGCGAAGGATTTACATCAGGGACGGTGATGCGTTTCACCAACCCTTCGCGATACGCCGGGAAATCGTAGCCAATGGCCCAGGTCGCCGCACGGGCATCGGTCCTGAAGTCGGTTAAGCCCGCCTTGAATGCCTCCCAGGCAATATCCCTGTCTCGGTAATAGTCGTAAACCACACGATCAATATTGTAGCGGCCGACATTAACAGGCAGGTCTTTACCCCAGTAGTCGTCGTCCCGCTGATATACGATGCGCCGGCCTGGGTCGACGTCACTGATGCGATAAGGGCCGGAGCCTGGGTGTGCTGTCAGTGTCGGGGCGGCAAAGTCACGGGGTTCCCAGTAGTGGCGGGGGAGGATCGGTAACTGCGTGATGATTAATGGTAATTCACGAGACTCAGTACTACTAAATTCGAAGCGAACCTGGTGTTCATTTAGCGCAATGGCGTTATCAACATCGGCATAGTAACTGGCGTAAAAAGGATTACCCTCTTCACGCAGCAGGTTAAAGGAGAACACCACATCGTACGCGGTTACCGGCTCGCCATCTTGAAAACGTGCTTCGGGGCGGAGGTCAAACTCAATCCACTCCCGGTCAGGGTCCAAGCGGACGCCTTCCGCCAGTAATCCATACACGCTGAAGGGTTCGCCTGGATTGCTGGTCATTAACGTATCGTATATCTGGCCTACGCCGGTGGCCGGCGTGCCACGAATGATAAAGGGGTTGGTGGAATCAAAGCTGCTGCCCACGGCGGTGTGGGTGATGGTGCCGCCCTTGGGAGCCAGTGGATTAACATGAGGGAAATAGGCAAAGTCGGCAGGTAACTCAGGGCTATCGTAAAGTGACAGCCCATGCACCGTTTGAATCGATGTATTGTTGCTTGCGACGCTATCTGCAGGCGTTAGGCTATTGCCAGCCATGATCTGCGGTTGAGGTTCAGCCTCTGTCGGTTCTGCAAAGGCTGACATACTCATGATGAGGCAGCTAACGATTAGCAGCGTCTTTACAAACACACCACGTGGCATTGGTTACGTCCCATGTGAGCAGATCTTGTCAACTCATTGCCCTGAAAGTGTCAGGAGTTGGCCTGGTTGTAAAGCATTAGGTCGATCAAGCGCATTCCAGCGTATCAAGTCATTTTGGTTAACCTGGTAGCGGCTGGCAATGGCGGATAGATTGTCTCCACGTTCAACACGATGAACGTTGGGCGCTTGTGTCGAGGCAAGTTCGCTAGACGTGGTTTGCGAAAGCTGAGCTAATACCTGTGTATCGGCTTCCTCAGGTACTAAAAGCGTTTGTACATTGCGGGGGTCGATGCTGCCGTTGAGCAGCCCTGGGTTTAGCTCGGCTAGCGCTGATTGGCTGACATCTAAAAGCTGTGAGGCTTGAGCGATACTTAAGGGTTGCTCCAGTTTTACTTTGGCAAAGGCTGGGTCCATGTGAATGTCTGGCAGGCTAATATCAAAGCGTTCCGGATCATTAATGATGGTCGCGATCGCTTTTAGTTTGGGAATGTACTGCATGGTTTCATGCGGTAACGATAGATCCCAATAGTCACCCGCCAGCCCCTGATTTTGTGCCTTGCGTAGAGCGCGATTAACGGTGCCCGCTCCGGCGTTGTAAGCCGCCAACGAAAGCATGATGCCGCCCTCGTACCACTGATCCGCCTGCATCTCAAGGTAATCAAGCGCCGCTGCGGTGGAAGTGAGTACGTCCAGGCGCCCGTCATAATTGCCGTTACGAACCAGACCCAACGCATCACCTGTGTTGGGCATGAACTGCCAGAGCCCCGCTGCGCCACGATGGCTGCGCGCACTGGGGTCGAAGGAGCTTTCGACAAACGGAATCAAGGCGATTTCGCCGGGTAGGCCGCGATCACTCACTTGTTGAGTGATCCAGGCAAGCCAGGGCGTGGCGCGCTCAGTAATTGTGGCTATGTTTTCGGGGCTGGCGCGATAATATTCGATCCACTCATCCACGCGGGCCTGAGCGCTGGGGGGCAGTGTTAGCTCCTGCCACTGAAACGTTTGACGCAGCGCTGTCCAGGCATCCTGATGCTGAAGCTCTAGGTCTTCCCAAAAACTGGTGTGGAAAGAAGTCGAAGCCGCCTGCGTTGAAGGCGTGTGCTCTGTGTAGGAAGTAGCACTATTAGAAGGGCTATATGAGAGTGCTGAGGCTTGTGAGTTAGCGGCAGCGGCCAATAACAAGCCCATAATTACCGTACTGCCAGCGCTTAATACCAAGCGCTGTCGCATCGTTCGATAGGTCATAGTTTAATTCATTTGGTTTCTGGAGCGTTCTTAAAATCGGTTCTTCCACTCACGTAGAGTGGCGAACGTCGCGAGGTCGTTGTCATTAGCTCCCTGTTCTCCTGCCGCTTGGCGTACGCTTTGCGTACCGACGCGCAGGTAGGGATTAATTTTCAGCTCGCGTCCTATTGTGCTGGGTAAGGTGGGGCGATTTAATGCCCGAGCCTTTTCACACTCACTTAAGGCATAAGTCACATCGTCATTCTCTGGGTCAGCTGCGTGGGCAAATACAAGATTCGCCTGTGTGTATTCATGAGCAGCAAAGACCAGTGTATCGGCAGGTAGTTCCGCGAGTTTGTTCAATGACGTGTGCATTTGTTCGGGTGTGCCTTCAAATAAACGGCCACAGCCTGCACAAAACAGCGTATCTCCACAAAACAGTAGTGCCGGAATACCCGGCGTATAAAAGCTAATGTGATCAAGCGTGTGCCCAGGGGTTGCCATGACATCAAATTGGCGTCCCATCACACGCACGGTGTCGCCGTCACCGACATGCTGATTAATACCCTGAATATCCGGATTCGCTGGACCAATGACATGGGGAGAGTAGCGCTTGATGAGCGTTGCTAAGCCTCCCGTATGATCATGGTGATGATGGGTAATCAGAATGGTGTCCAGCGTCAGCGACTCACGCTCTAACAGCTTGATGACAGGATCGGCCTCACCAGGGTCCACCACGCAAACGCTTTGACTGGTATCTTGTCTCAATAGCCAAATATAGTTGTCGCTAAGGGCGGGAATCGGTGTCACGCTCATCATGGGCGAGATCCTTTTAAGGGTTGCAAACCTGCTGTCATTACGCTGATAAGTACGTTGAAAAGACACATAGAAAGCGTTAAAAAGCCGTTACTTTGGAGGGAAGCGCTGTCCATGTCAAATTCGACAACGGCCGATAAGGCGATGACCAGCCGCTTGGTAAATAGCCAGGCCTACTGGAAAACGGATGCTGGTCGATCACTTTGGGACGTGCAACGTGCTTGCCTGGGGCCCGTGGTTGAAAGCCGGGCGGGTAGGCATAGCCTGGAGATAAGCATGGGGCCTTCTTTGATGACCATGTCGTCGATACCGCACGCGGTCCGCTGGGTTCCAACGCTTGAATTCGCCACCAGCCCATCAACGTTGGTCTGCCCACCTGACCGTTTGGCGTTGCCTGATCGTTGTATGGATGTGGTCATCATCCACCACTGGCTAGAGCAATTGGAAAACCCTCACCACACCCTACAAGAAGCGGCACGAGTGACGGCTGACAACGGAATGCTGGTGCTCTTTGGTTTTAATCCTCTGAGCGTTAAAGGCCTGGCACATCAGTGGCGTAAACGCCGGCCCGAATTCCCTTGGAACGGGCAGTGGCACAAGCTTGGGCGACTGCGTGACTGGCTAGCATTTGTCGATTTTGAGGTCGAACGCGTAGACTATTGCTGTTTTAGAGGCTTGCTGAATGCGTCTTGCCCCGAAGGGCGAGAGGCGCTGGGGCGTCGGCATAATTTGCCTTGGGGGGAAAGTTACATGATCCAGGCACATCGCCGCCAGCAGTCGGCTTACGTCAAACGCATTAAGTTTGCGCTACAACGCCCTGTTTCCTCTTCATCGCTCGGTGCTACACGCAGAGGTAAACCGGCGCATAACCAGTCTCATCAGGATACGTAGCGCCAATACCTGTTAATAAAGGATGGAAAGATTGAGTAATCAAGCGGCCGAGCAGCTACCGCAGGTCACGGTATATACCGATGGTGCATGTCGGGGAAATCCTGGCCCTGGCGGTTGGGGGGTGGTGCTGTCTAGCGGCGAGCATGAAAAGACCTTAAAAGGTTATGAAGCTGACACCACTAATAACCGGATGGAATTAATGGCTGCCATTATGGCGCTGCGCACGCTCAATAAGCCGTGTGAGATCGCGCTATGGACCGACTCTCAGTATGTTCGCCAAGGCATTACTCAGTGGATTCACAACTGGGTTAAACGCGGCTGGAAAACCGCCGCCAAGCAGCCAGTCAAGAACGCCGAGCTGTGGAAAGCGCTGCACGAAGAGACCCATCGACACAAGGTAGAGTGGCACTGGGTAAAAGGGCATAGCGGGCATCCAGGTAATGAGCGCGCTGATGCGCTCGCCAATGAAGCCATTGATGAGCACCAGCAGAGGAGAGCATGATGCGCCAAATTATCATGGATACCGAAACGACCGGTATCGACCCCAAGGATGGCCATCGCATTGTAGAGATTGGCGCCGTTGAAATGGTGAATCGCCGTTTTACTGGGCGTACCTATCATCAATATATCAACCCTGAGCGGCATATCGACGCAGAAGTCGTGGCAATTCACGGCATTGACGATGAAAAGGTCGCAAACGAGCCAGTGTTTGCTCAAATAGCGGACGAGTTCTGGGCTTTTATCGAAGGCGCAGAGCTGGTTATTCATAATGCCCCCTTCGATGTGGGTTTTATGGATCATGAATTTGGCCGGTTAAATAAGCAGCGCAGTGGAGCGCCATTAGGTCCGGTGCGTGAGCACTGCCGCGTTCTGGATACGCTCACAATGGCCCGGGAGCTGCATCCAGGTCAGCGTAATAGCCTGGATGCCCTGTGTAAGCGTTATGACATTGATAACGGCCACCGTGTGCTCCACGGGGCGTTGCTCGACTCCGAGATTCTGGCCGACGTTTATCTGGCCATGACGGGAGGGCAAACGGCATTGACGCTGGATGCTGCCACGTCTTCAGAAGAGCAGCAGGCCGATTCGTCAAATGAAGGCCTATCGGTTCAGCGGCTAACGCTTACACCCGGTCAGTTGCGTGTCATCCGTCCAAGCGCACAAGAGCACGCCGCTCATCAGGCAAAATGCCAGGCACATAAGCTGAATTGGTTTGAGGAACGTGATCACAATGCTTAGGCGTGAGATTCCGCACCATGTACGTGAAGGGCGCGTTGTTCGTCTATCGCGCAGCCAACTGGCGCCAGCCCCTCTATTGGGCGACCAGGCACTGACGCCGCTTCAGCCTTATCAGCCTTGGACTGAACAAATGCAGCCGTTGTGTTACTGGAATGACGAGCCAGTAGCGCTATGGGTTGATAAAGAGCCGGGTGATGGCTGGATTGATGGGCGCCAATGGATGGCGGATCTGCCCAGCGGGTGGTTTAGCTTGATTTCTACCGCGCTTCAGGTTGGCGCATGGCTTGAAAATCACCGTTTTTGCGGACGTTGTGGCGCTGCGGCCACGAGGCTTGAAGCTGAATTCGCCATGCACTGTAATGCGTGTGGGCATCGCAACTATCCACGCATTTCACCGTGTATTATCACTCTGGTCACCAGTGGTGAAGCGATGCTGTTAGCACGAAGCCCACGTTTCCCGCCAGGACGCTACTCGACCCTGGCAGGCTTTATTGAACCGGGTGAGTCAGCCGAAGAGGCTGTCCATCGTGAAGTGTTCGAGGAAGTGGGTGTACATGTTGATAAGCTGCGCTACCACCAAAGTCAGGCATGGCCATTCCCCCATTCACTGATGTTTGGTTTTTTTGCTGAAGCGACCACGCGGCGTATTAATATCGATGGGGTAGAGATTAGCGATGCGGCCTGGTTTTCGCCGCGGCAACTACCTTCGTTGCCGCCGCCGTACTCCATTTCACGTGAACTGATTGAAACGCATTTGGCTAAATGGCGTGAGTAAGCCACTAACACCCTGGCTTAAAAAGTTCACGGCGAGCGTTTAGTTGGGAAACAGGCTGGTGAGTTTGGTGGCTAGCATTACGTTACCGGTTGCTTTTAACTTGCCAGTCATAAAGGCGGTCATGCCATTGATATCACCGGTCATAATACCCTTGAGGGTATCTGTGCCCATGCTCAAGCTGACCGAAGGGTCATCATGTTCGCCTTCCTGAACATCCAGAGCGCGATCCTTGATAACAAGGTAGTGATCACCCGCATCTTCAAAGTGAAATTGAAATACTTCGTCCATACCCTCAGCCGCATCCGGATTAAAGCGTGCTTTCAACTTATCAAGCGTGCTGTTTGACATAACTATCTCTCCAAAGGCGGTAAAATATATAAATGGATCATCAATGACCCGATGAATGTGAATGAGAGTATTTTAAACAATCGTTTAGTTCAAGCCGTGCGAACGGATATTGAACGATAGTGCTAAACCTTGGCAGGAGCGTATACGTGAGTGAATGGATAGCAGGAATGGGCACCTTTCTGGTGCAAGCGACGATGGTTGTTGGATTGCTGGGAGGCGTCGCCTTGCTGATCTTGCGCAGCAAAGCAACTCAAGAAAGTGATCTTCAGTTGCATATTGAGCCACTCAATGAGCAGCGTCAGTCGCGTAATCGCCGTCTTCGCATGGCTGCCACTGAGCAGGGCGCGCGTAAAAAGATGCTTAAGGGGTTTCGCCAGGAAGACAAGAGTCGTCAAAAAACAGCGAAAAGCAAAGAGGCTACTCCATCAAAGAATAGAGTATGGGTGCTGGATTTTCACGGTGATATCAAAGCTTCTCAAACGGAGCTTTTCGCTCAGGAAGTATCGGCCATTATTGATGTCGCTGAGCCCAATGACGAAGTAGTGGTACGTTTGGAGTCTGCTGGGGGGCTTGTGCATGCCTATGGATTGGCGGCCGCACAACTGGATAGGCTGCAAAGCGCGGGCCTTACTACCACCGTGTGTATCGATAAGGTGGCGGCCAGCGGCGGATATATGATGGCCTGTACGGCTCAGCATATTAAAGCTGCGCCGTTTGCGGTAATTGGCTCAATTGGTGTGGTAGCTCAAGTGCCGAACATTCACCGCCTTCTTAAACGTCATGATATTGACGTTGAGCTACTTACGGCGGGTAAGTACAAGCGCACGCTAACGGTGATTGGTGAGAACACCCAGGAAGGCCGTGAAAAATTTGTAGAAAACCTGGAAAATACTCATCGCCTGTTTAAGGACTACGTGAGTAGCCACCGCCCTGAAATGGATATCGATACTCTGGCAACAGGGGAAATTTGGTACGGCAGCGAAGCCGTTGCCAATCAGTTGGTCGATAGTCTGGGCACCAGTGAGGCGTATCTGGTTGAACGAATGGCCGACGCCAATGTATACCATGTGCGCCTTGAAGCGCCGAAAACTATCAGCCGAAAAATAGGCTTGGCAGTCTCGGCGGGTGTAGAAAACGCCGCGCTAAAGGCTCTCAGCATGTTGGAGGCCTCCGGCTGGCAGCGTCGGTAGTCCCTAAAAACAGTGCGTTTTTTACGTTGTATAGTGCTGCGCCAGGGTGTCTAAAATTGCCTTGGCGCTGTCGCTACGCAAGGAGTAATAAATGGTTTGTGACTCACGTCGTGTATTGACCAGCTCATCCCTACGTAAAATAGCCAGATGTTGCGAAAGCGCCGATTGGCTCAGTGAAAGCTGCTGATTAATCTGCGTGACCGAAAGCTCCTCCTCGGCCAGTAAGCAGAGTATTTGTAGGCGTTTTTCATTCGCCAAGGCTTTTAATAAATTCGTAGCGGATACAAGGTTTTGGCAGTTATTTTCGAGCAGACATGCAGCGGCGCTTGAGGACGCAGACATCATAATCTCCTTGCCTACACTGGACGGGAAGCGGTCATTTGTAGTGTTTATACATGCATTTTTATCAATTGTTATGCCATCGCCGCAGTGCAACGATGATTAATTTAATAATCGGTAATTTAGTGAGTTTTGTCCAAATCTTCATTTAACGGTTAATCAATGATAACGCTGGCTCTTTAACGTCTTCCCTGGCCCATTGTCCGTCTTTAGCCGATAGTATGAGGGTGAGTACGGCAATTACTTTATAGAGTAGAAGCTATTCAATGCTACTTCGATAATACAATAAAGACAGGGTCATTATGAGCCGCTACCAAGAATCCTACCTGCAAGCGAGCAGTCAGCCCGAACACTTCTGGGCTGAGCAGGCCAAACGCCTGCCCTGGTTTACGCCACCTACACGGATTCTTACCTATGATGACCAGCAGCATGCTCGCTGGTTTAGCGATGGTGAGATCAACATCTGCTATGCCGCGCTCGACCACCATGTTGAGCAGGGCCGAGCGGAACAGCCTGCTATTTACTGGGATTCACCCGTAACGCATGCCAAGGCAACGTTAACCTACCGGCAACTGCGTGATCAGGTAGCCTACCTTGCCGGTGCGCTTTCCGAACTTGGCGTAAAAAAAGGGGATCGAGTGGTGATTTATATGCCCATGATTCCTGAAGCCTTGGTCGCGATGTATGCCTGTGCGCGGATTGGGGCCGTCCATTCCGTCGTTTTTGGCGGTTTTGCGCCTCACGAGCTTGCGGCAAGAATCGAGGATGCTGAACCCAGCGTGGTGGTTGCTGCCTCCTGTGGTGTTGAGGTAGATAAGGTCATTCCCTATAAGCCAATCATTGACCAGGCGCTGGCATTAAGTACTCACCAGCCGAATGCCTGTGTGATTTATCAGCGTGACATAGCACCGGCTACCTTGGGCGAACGTGATTATGACTGGAAGGATTTAGTGGCCAGCGCCGCCTTTGCCGAATGTGTTCCCGTAAAAGGGACCGATCCCCTGTATATCTTGTACACCTCAGGCACGACGGGAAAACCCAAAGGTGTGGTACGAGATACTGGTGGTTATGCGGTGGCGCTTGAGTACTCGATGGAGGCAATTTACGCCCTGGAGCCAGGCGACGTATTTTTTACTGCCTCAGATGTAGGTTGGGTGGTAGGCCACTCCTATATCGTTTACGCCCCGCTACTGCGAGGCTGTACCAGCGTTGTTTATGAAGGCAAACCGGTCAATACACCCGATGCGGGTAGCTTCTGGCGCATTATTGAGGAATACAACGTCAAAAGCTTCTTTACCGCGCCCACGGCTTTTCGGGCAATTAAAAAAGCGGATCCGGATGCCGCGCTGTTTTCCCGGTACGATATCAGTAGCTTGAAGTACGTGTTTGTAGCGGGTGAGCGACTTGACCCGCCTACATTTCATTGGCTGGATGATCTGCTGGATGTGCCGGTGATTGATCACTGGTGGCAAACCGAGACAGGCTGGCCGATTGCTGCTAACCAACCAGGCTTGGCAACCATGCCTATTAAAGCGGGGGCGGCGACCTTGCCGGTGCCTGGATTTAATGTACAGGTGTTAGGCCGCGACGGCGAACCCGCAGCACCCATGGAGCAGGGGAGTGTGGTTATCAAGCAACCGATGCCGCCTGGGTGCCTGGTGGGCATTTGGCATGACCCCCAGCGTTTTCATAGCGCTTATATGGCGGCGTTTCCGGGTTACTACTTAACTGGCGACGGCGGCTACTTCGATGAAGAGGGTTATCTGTTCATTATGGGGCGCACCGATGACGTGATCAATGTGGCAGGGCATCGGCTCTCCACCGGAGAAATGGAGGAGGTGGTGGGGGCGCATCCTGCGGTGGCTGAATGTGCGGTGATTGGCATCCACGATATGCTGAAAGGACAAATTCCCCTTGGCCTGGTGATTCCCAAGGATGGATTTAACGGCGATGAAATAGCGCTTGAAAATGAGCTGATCGCGCGTGTCCGTGAGTATATTGGTCCTATTGCATGTTTTAAGCAGGTACTGGTGGTCAACCGTTTACCGAAAACCCGCTCTGGAAAAATATTGCGAAAGTTATTGCGCACGATTGCAGATGGGAAGGCATTTGGGATCCCCTCCACCATTGATGACCCGGCAAGCTTGGAGGATGTGCGTATCGCCATGTGTGAACGCGCTATCGGCGATGCCGATAAAGCAACGCCGCGTGATTGAGTCAATTAAGTGCTGACAGGCAGGGTGGTGACTTTTAATGCAGTTAAGAACGCGTATAATGCGCGGCCAGCAGCGCTATGCGCTTTCTTATGAGGGTTCCCTAACCCCTCTTGGCTTGTAAAAAAAGGTCATTTTGCATGTTTGCACTAAGTGATACGCAGTACCGCCGTTGCCTCGTGGTAATGGTCGCCTTCCATATCGGCATTATTGCTGCCAGTAACTACCTTGTTCAGCTGCCGTTTACGCTCTTTGGGTTCCATACCACCTGGGGAGCGTTTAGTTTTCCGTTTATCTTTCTGGCCACTGACTTAACGGTCCGCCTTTTCGGCAAAAATGCTGCACGCGCCATTATCTTGCGCGTGATGTTGCCCGCTCTGGTCGTGTCGTATGTTGTGTCAGTCGTATTTCCGCGGGGCAGTTTTGCCGGGTTTGAAGCACTTGGCGAGTGGAATGTGTTTGTGGCGCGCATTGCGCTGGCAAGCTTTCTTGCGTATGTCATAGGGCAGTTACTGGACGTGCAGGTATTTGATCGCTTGCGCCAATTGGCCTGGTGGGTAGCGCCGGTATGCTCGACGGTGCTTGGCAATCTTGCTGACACTTACGCGTTCTTCTCCACCGCATTCTATAACAGCCCTGACGCCTTTATGGCCGCAAACTGGCTAGAAATTGCTGTGGTGGACTATGCCATAAAGCTCGCCATCAGCCTGCTGTTCTTTCTACCCTTGTACGGCTTGCTGCTTGCCTGGTTGACGCGCCGCTTGGTGGTTTGGACGGGGCATACCGACCTATCTCCACGTACGGTTTAATAATGTACGGCTAATCGTTGTTGCTTAACAATGACGGCCTTGTTGACAATCACCTGATTAATCAACGCTTAGGGAGTTTACATGACTGATGCTGCCACGGTGGACCTTCACTATCTGGAAATGGAGAGTGAAGGAGCTCCCGATGCGACACCGCTTGTGGTGATTCATGGCTTAATGGGTAGTGCCGACAACTGGCGCTCCCATTTGAAAGTCTGGCAGCGTTCGCGCCGCGTCATTGCCGTGGATTTACGTAACCATGGTCGTTCACCGCATAGCGATGATATGCGTTATGCCACGATGGCCCAGGATGTCATTGCACTGCTCGATAGTCTCTCTATTACTCAGGCGCATGTGCTTGGCCACTCCATGGGCGGTAAAGTTGCTATCAGCCTTGCAAGGCTGGCGCCCCAGCGCGTAGTGACGTTGACAATAGGCGATATCGCCCCGGTCGTTTATCAGCATGGCCATGATGATATTTTTGCGGCCCTTAAGCGTGTTAGAGAAGGCCGGCCAAAAAATCGTCGTGAAGCCGATGAGCTGCTGGCTGAACACGTTGATTCGCGATCTACACGGCTATTTCTGGCGACCAACTTAGCGCGTACCGAAGAAGGCGAGTTGGGGCTGCGTATAGGGCTGGATGAGATTCAGCGAGGGTATGACGATATTATTGACTTGCCTGCGGGAGAAGCCCCTTACGAAGGCCCGACGCTCGTGCTTCGCGGCGCCCAGTCGCACTATGTGACGGACGATATGCTGCCTGTCTTGCGTGAGATGATGCCCCAGGCGCGCGTTGTAACGCTTAAAAACGCAGGTCACTGGCTTCACGCAGAGCAGCCTGAGGCGTTTCAGCAAGCCGTTGAGGCCTTTTTGGAACACCATGAGCGCTAGGCTGCTTGAAAACAGTGCCTGCACTTAACAGGTCTTAATGATAAGCCCCCGCTACGAGTTTCTCCTGAACAATCAGCGCTCCCGGATTAAAGAGTGTAAGGGTCAATGGCCAAACGTGATGTGGGCAGTTCAGCGTCTATTAGCCCTTGCTGTAAAAGATACGTTTCAAACGTTGCATAACGGCGTGCGTTCAAGGTAGCAGGGCTTAATGCGATCCGGCGTAGAATATCCGGCCAGGCGTTGGCATTGGTTGCGTTATCAAGAATGGGGTGAGCACCAATCAGCGTTTCCCAAGCGGACTCCGGATTTTCCACCATCCAGTTGCTGGCTTCTTCTAACGCCACCAAAAAACGCGACCACGTATCGGCTTTTTTGGCTAATGAGTTGCTATTGGCCACTACAATTAGCCCATCATGGCGTGGAATGCCCAGCTCGTTATAGCGCACGGTGTGCGTGGCAATGCCGTTTGAGGCTAATTGCTCGGGCAGAAAATGATAAAAGCCGTCAGCAATGGCATCTATGCTCTCTTCAGTAAACGCATTGACCACATTAAAATGAACGCTTTGGGGCGCTAAAAATGTATCGGTTTGGCGTACGGAGCGCGGCACGAGCTTGGGAACCAGCAAGTTGGCACCTTCTCGGGTGTTGTAGCCATAATGAAGCCCGGCCAGGTGCGTCGCATTTTCCGGTTGAGCGTCGCCAGTGACAATGACGGCGTTAAGCGGCGTTTCAATCAGTGTCGCAATGCGCGTGATGGGAACATCTTCGTGGGCAAGTAGATGCAGCAATGGCTGGCGCGTTAACGCTAAATCCACTTCTCCCGCTGTCAGCAGTTTTATGGCGATCGCAGGGTCCGCCGGTGTTTGAAGCTCCACTTCCAGCCCCTGTGCGCTAAACAGGTCTCTCGTTTGCGCAACGACCAAGGCCGCATGCTGAGGACTAAGATACCAGTCCAGCATTAAACGCACGCTTTTCAGTGGCGGCGGCTCAAGCGGAGCTGGAGGTGCCAGTGCCGTAGTGGGGACTTCATCAACAACATCACTGTCAACGGATGGCCACAGCATGTCAGGAATCATAATGTCACTTTCAAGAGAAAGCGGTGTCTGATCCTCCTTCGGCGTGTCTTGTTCTGCATAAGCTAATGAATATGCGAAAAATAAACAAAAAATCACCATCAAAAAACGTAAGTGCCTATAACCAGAAAGGCAGCATGACATAATCATAACTCCTGATATCGAGATGGCGGAGTTTATCCCTGACAAACGGTGCGTGACTAGCCTTGAACGTGTTGGTCTGCTGAGTTCGCACAGTAAATTTACCGGTAGCATGCAATAATAGTGTGGCATTGATGTAGAGACGGAGAGACATGGACGGAATTTACACCTTCTTTTTAATTGGTGGTTCTCTAATGGCACTGAGCATTTTGGCGAGCCGGCTCTCGTCAATGGTTGGTGTGCCACTTCTGCTCATCTTCCTGGGGCTAGGTATGCTGGCAGGGGAGGAAGGCGTTCTTGGCGTTGCCTTTGACGACTACTCAATGGCGTTCACAATTGGCCACCTCGCGCTTGCCATGATTCTGCTTGATGGCGGTTTACGTACGCGCCTTAAAACGTTCCGGGTAGGTTTTAAGCCGGCACTTTCGCTGGCGACTTTCGGGGTTTTTATCACCAGTGCGGTCGTGGGCATGATCGCTATGTGGGTGTTTGATTTAACGCTGGTGCAAGGGTTATTGGTGGGCGCTATTGTGGGTTCCACCGATGCTGCCGCCGTTTTCTCAATGCTTAGCGGTCGTGGCGTGAACCTCAACGAGCGGGTAGGGGCAACGCTTGAGATCGAATCGGGCACCAACGACCCAATGGCGATTTTTCTGACCTTAATGCTAGTAGAGCTTTTGGTCGGTGATATGGGCGGGGTATTTGAAACCCTGACCTTCTTTGTTTCTCAGTTTGGTATTGGCTTGATTGTCGGCATTGGCGGTGGTTGGCTAAGCGCCAAGCTTCTCCGCTGGCTGGATTTAGCGCCAGGCCTTTATGCCATGCTGGCATTGGCGCTGGGCTTTAGCGTTTTCGGGCTTACCAGCGTACTGGGAGGCAGTGGCTTTTTGGCGATTTACCTGGCAGGCCTGATGATCGGCAATCAGCCTGGCCGACACCTTAACTTTATTCTTCCCGTACACGATGGCCTGGCGTGGTTAAGCCAGATTGGCCTTTTCCTGGTGCTCGGGCTTCTGGTAACACCCAGCCAGCTGTGGGACGTTGCATTGCCCGCAAGCCTGGTTGCGCTGGCACTTATCTTCATTGCGCGCCCTTTGGCGGTCTTAATTACCATTAAGCCATTTTTTAAATTTCGCTGGCGTGAAACCTTTTTTATCGCGTGGGTAGGTTTAAGGGGGGCAGTGCCCATCGTGCTGGCTATTTTCCCCGTCATTGGTGGGGTAGAAAATGCGTCACTTTACTTTAACGTCGCCTTTGCGGTTGTGTTGTTGTCTCTATTGATACAAGGCGGCTCGCTCACGTTGGCAGCCCGATTATTAAAAGTGGAGGTGCCAGTAGGCACAACGCCTAACCGCCGTGGGCCGCTGGGGATTTTGCCAGATAACGATTTTGAGATGTTTGTTTACGTGGTCGAAAACCGGGACCTCGAAGATGTGCCCATCCGGCTGCTGCGCTTCCCGTCGGGTGCGTTGATTTCAGCGCTGTTTCGTAATCACACCATGCTGCATCCCAAGGGCAGCACGCGATTGAAATTAGACGATGTCATCTGTGTGATAGGGCGCACAGAAGATCTTTCTGCGCTAAATCGCTTATTCAATGGCGATGCTGGCCTCAAACATGAGCGTGCATTCTTCGGTACCTTCACATTAGAGGGCGATGCACTTATGCAGGACGTTGCTCAAGCGTATGGCTTAACGCTAAGCCCGGGTGAGCATAGTATGACCCTCGCCGAGTTCGTCGCACTGCGCGTGGGCGGGCATCCTGTCGTGGGTGATGATGTGGATTGGCATGGTATTCACTGGGTCGTCAGCGAAATGGAAAAGGGCACGATTACCCGTGTAGGCCTGCGATTGTATTAATTGGGCTAGAAGGTATTGACTTCCAAGGGAATACTGCTATTATACGCACCCATAAGCCGGAGGGATGGCAGAGCGGTTGAATGCACCGGTCTTGAAAACCGGCATAGGTTAATAGCCTATCCAGGGTTCGAATCCCTGTCCCTCCGCCATTATTCGAAAGGAATCAGCTACTTAGCTGGTTCCTTTTTTCGTTTCTGGGTACGAAAAAAGGGCGAAAGTATAACGAGGGGAACACCTACCGTTATACAGCTCAGGCTAGACCAGTGCACAATAGACTAATGTCTAATCAGAAATGAATTCTTCGGCCCCTAAGGTGCTGACTCGAAGTACCTTCTTGGCTCGCAAATAAACCTCTGTGGTTCTCCGATCGCTGTGCTGCAAATTGGTACTCGCATCGAATCCTTGCTCGTCAGCATCCGGTGCTTCTTCAGACTGCCAACGGCGGGTACTCGCCTGAAGTGCGGCTCCAGGAATGGATCGGCAGCAGTGAGTCGACGCGGTACCAGACTCGGGTTGGGACGGGCCTAAATACCTTTGCCATCGTCCTCCCCGCGCGGACCGTAGGGCGTACTTTCATCCTACAATTACGTCTAAATGGCACTTCTGGCGGAGGGCTCCAGTTCCATGCGTACCAACGCTTCATCCGTACTCTTACACTCAAGGACAATCGCTAATGCCTAAATATGCCGTTGCCAAGCAAACCGGAGAAATTTTGCAAGTTATAACTGGTGGATTCCGGTATATCGAAGTTCCTGAAGAAGAGGATGTTCATGATACTACTCACTATATCGACATATCGAATGATGAAATAAAAGCCAAACAAAAAATAATGATAAGAAGTAAAATCAATGGGTTAAGTTTGACTATATCGGGACTTCCTTCTGGTTTGAATGTTGAAACAAACGGAATGGCGATAATTACTGACGACGAACCGCTTGTAATTGAATACGACGTGCCGGGCATCTATCAGGTTGCGCTTAGTGGCCGGGTCGACTATTTGGACGAAGTGTTGGAGGTAACTGTTGACCACTCTTAAAGCACACACTTTTATTAGCCGCAGGGATGCTGAAGGTCACTACCTGGCTCTCGTGGATAGTGAAGCCGCTAAGGCGCGGCACGTTGATCCCGCACAGGAAACTATATACCAGCGCAAATTGATCGAAGCGGTTAACGGTTATGGACCGTTAATTGAGGCGGAAGCTTCGGCTACCGGCGTCGAAGTAACAACTGTAGCGGCGGCTGTAATTCAGCAACGTGAGGTTTGGGAGCAACACGCTCACGCTATCGAAGTAAAACGAATTAAAGCGAAAGCAGACATTAGAAATGCCGCTACGCCAGCAGAGATGCACCGCATCGTTGCCGCATTCAAAGAGCAACTAACGCCCTAACCCTGCTACAATTATCCTTTAAATTGCCCCACCGTGAGGTGCTGCATGCCCCGTCAGAATGAAGCTACGTTTTTACGTGGCGTACTCCGTAATAATGAAGCGGCCGCGCAATATTGCGAGATGCTGTTTC
>NZ_JBQSXL010000023.1:0-67893 GCF_052378165.1 Halomonas sp. AOP30-A1-24 | reverse complement strand
TCGTTTCATCCAGCAGGTTATAGATACCGGCATTAAGCTGCGTATTGGCATTCAGTTGATAGCCAAGACCTGTATCTACAAAGGTGTAAGAAGGCGCGATAGTGGAGCTTGAGGAAGGCCCGGTGACCGGCTGGCTCTCCTTACCCCGGTAGGTTGCTCTGGTCCACTGGCTTAACCGAGCAGACACCTGCCAATCAAGCGATGCTGAAATTTGATGGCGGGGCAGTTGCGTCAGCGGACTACCGGCGTACTCACCACTCTTCTGTTCGGAGTCGGTGAACGTGTAGCTTCCGGTTAAATCAAGCGATTCATTAAGCGGTGCGGCCAAGCTAACTTCTACACCTCGCGTTACTGCTTCATCGACGTTAACACGGTACGTCGGGTCACTGCCAAAGTCGTTGGCGCCTGCATCACAAATTGAAACAGGGCATGCAATGCGGGTGATCTTGTCGTCAAAGTCGTTATGGAAAACCGTCAAGCTTCCGTTAAATCCATTTTCATTTCCATAATAAAGCGCCAGCTCTTTGTTGAGCGAGGTTTCTGGTTTTAAATTCGGATTGCCATATACGTTGCCCCCGCGGCTAATCTGCCCCCAGCCGGGCGCCGTCTCACGAATATTGGGCGAGCGATACCCGGTAGACACGCCCCCTTTCAGGGTCCAATCAGGCGTCATGTTCCAGACGCTGTAAAGTCGTGGGCTTATATGACTGCTGTATTTATCTGACTCATCAAGGCGTATACCGCCTGTTAGCGACCAGCTATCGGTCAACATCCACTCGTCTTCAACAAACACAGCCCACTGGCGTTGATCAAGCGTAGTAAGGTCGGAAATCTGGTTGGTAGTGCCATCCTCCAGCTTCTCCTCCTCGTAACTGGCCCCCACCGTCACCATGTGCGTACCAAGCGGCATGACGGCACTGGTCTTGGCTGTCGTGTTGGTAATTTCGATATCTCGCGAGTCATTGCGGCTATTTTCGCGCTGAACGAAGGTTTCGCTGGTACCCCAATCAAAACGACCGCTATGAGTCACCGCCATATGCCGATTGGTAAATTTGTTGAGGCTGTCAGAGCAGCCGCCACGGCAACCTTCAGAAGGCGCTGAGCGCCCCATCAAAGATTGGCGATCCTGCCTGGTAATGCCTGCCTCGGCGGTAACGTCATGGTTATCGCTGGCGGCCAGGTTAAAACGTGCCGTCAGGCCTTGCAGACTCTTATCTTCATAGCCATTGATGATGTTGTCTTCATCACGCTGCGAGGCTTGACCATAGAGTTGAAGCCCTAAAGTATCGCCCACCAGCGGCCCACTTAGGTAGAAGTTACCTTGACGGCTATCGCCTGAAGAACTGCTTTCCTGCAGCACGGTATCGACCTGAAGGTTGCCATGCCATTGCTGGGCCACCTTGCGAGTGATCACGTTGATTACCCCACCAATAGCGTCTGATCCATATAGAGTCGACATGGGCCCGCGCACGATTTCAATACGTTCAATAGCTTGTAGGGGCGGTAGCCAATCCTGTTCGAAACCAGCGCTACCGTTCGGACGCGATTCACGCGAGCTCTGCGGGCGTCCGTCTACCAAAACCAGCGTGTACTGGGCAGGCATACCGCGAATGGAAATGTCGTGCCCGTTATCCCCCCCTCCGCCTCCGGTTACCGTTACCCCCGGTACATCGCGCAGCGCGTCCGTAATATTTTGGTAATGGCCTCGCTCCAACTGCTCGCGAGATAATACGCTAATAGAAGCGGGGGCGTCCTTTATCTGCTGTTCGAAGCCCGAAGCGGTCACCACCATATTGTTTAATGTCTCAGACTGCTGGGCCAGCGCGGTGCTTGTTGCCAACGAGGCAACCGTAGTTGCGAGTAGCGTTAGACGAAATGAGTTAGGCATGTTATTTCCATTGTCTAAAATAATTAAGCTGAATGGTAACTATTAGCATTATCATGTTACCTACAAAGTTCCACCATGGGACGGCACGGGGTGTTCGGTAATACGCAACCTAAATGCCAATTATTTTCATTCCACCCCAAAAGTGGCACAATAGACGCTTCTTAATTGACCTGTGGCGCGACCATGTATGACTTTGACGAACTGGCTGCTTTCGCGGATGTAATGGCGACCGGTAGCGTGACACGCAGTGCGCAAAAGCTGGGGTTAGCAAAATCAACACTGAGTCGTCGTATCAGCCAGTTGGAAGCACGGCTTAATCAGCCTCTACTACGCCGCCAAGCCAATCGTTTAATTCCTACCGAGGCTGGCCTGCTCTTTCATACGTACTGTACTGAATTGCTCTCGATGGCAAGCCACAGCCAGGAAGCCTTGGCCGAGCTGCGCGAAGAAATTAGTGGCAAAGTCACGCTGGAAATCCATGGGGCCTTGGCGCGAAGCTGGATGGCCCCTGTGGTCAATGCCTTTTTAAACAGTTACCCAAAAGTAGAGCTAGAGCTTCGAACCCGCGAAACACCGCCCACCAAAATGCATAGCAATAGCGTGCATGTATGGCTGGGCTTTACCAATGAATGCGGGCTTAACCAGGAGTGTCTGGGCCATTTAACCCGCGGGTTATATGCCAGCCCACGCTATCTGGCCGAAAACGGGTCACCAACCCATCCTGATGAGTTACCCCAGTACGCCTGGATCGACTTGCTCAACACGGCATCCAATGGGCTAACGCTCCATCACGCCAGGTACGGTGATTATCTTTTCGACCCGCCACGCTCGCGCCTTCGCGTCGATTTGACCGCGCTGCATATCGACGCCATTGCGGGCCATCAGGGAATAGGTCTACTGCCCCACTGGTTAGTTAAACGGCGTGAAGAACATCACCCCAGCGAGCTAGTCCCTTGCCTGGTGGGCTGGGAGCCTACGCCGCTGCCCATTAATTTACTTTACGCTTACGGCCACCAACCTCGGCGAACCAACGCGTTGCTTGATTTTTTACGCCAGCACGTTCCCGTGCAGTGGCAACGCACAGCCGTAAACGCTTAACGAATTTTGCGTATTCACCTTGCCTATTAGCAGGCTCATTAACGACAATAGGCAACCCACGATTGCCAAGGACCGTTAATGCTTGCCGAACTGTTTGCTGTTATGGCCCCCGTACTTGCCGGTGCGGGGTTAGGTTTTTTGTGGATTCGGCTAGGACACCCTTATCCTGTCGATTTTGTTACTCGACTGGTTTTCAACATCGGCACGCCCTCGCTGGTGTTGGCCTCGCTTGCGGGTGCCGACATAGATGCCGACACCTTTGGTCGCACCATGCTGGCGACTGCGCTGGTGATCATCACCATGGGGCTAGCGACCTTTGCTGTTGCCAAGCTGCTGGGCCGTGACTGGCGCGTTCTGCTGTCTCCCATGATGTACCCCAATACCGGCAACATGGGGCTACCGGTGGTTCTTTATGCATTTGGTAGCGCTGGTTTTGCTTATGGCATCACGGTGATGGTAACGGTCTCGCTGTTCCAGTTCACTCTAGGCTCTGTTCTCAACAGCCAAGGCAACCCGCTAAAAACGCTCGTTAAGACCCCGACGGTATATGCCATTTTAATTTCCATGGTGCTGCTGCTAACCGATACCTCACTACCGCCTTGGCTTGGCAACACCGTGGGCCTTATGTCGGGCTTTACCGTACCGTTGATGCTGATCACCTTGGGTGTTTCCTTGGCGAGCATTCAGGTAAAAAGCCTGCGTTCCGGGTTAGGGTTTAGCCTGGTGCGCATACCGTTGGCGGCGGTGGCGGCCTGGTTCATCGCAGGCTGGGTAGGGCTTCCGCCGCTGGCGCAAGGCATTCTCGTTTTACAAATGTGCATGCCCGTGGCGGTGTTTAACTATTTATTTGCCCAGCGTGCCCGGCGTGAGCCAGCCTATGTGGCCAGCCTGGTATTTTGCTCGACCCTGTTAGCACTGATCTACCTACCGATACTGTTAGCACTCCTAATGCCTTCTCTTGGAGGGGAATGAGCCCAATAGGAAAAGTCCCTGCTAGACTGATGATGGCCTTATCACAAGGTTCGCCCCGCTGAGGTTCCCCTTGGGCTCATCACTACAGGAGAATGCGCTATGCACGTGGAACAAAACGCCAAGCCGGTTACGTCATGGCTATCAACCGTTTTGGGCGGACTGCTGCTAACGAGTGCAGCGGGTACGGCGCATGCTGAGGTTGTCCATGAATCTATCGAAACCGAGTATCTAGCCGTCGCCATTGAGCGGGTAGCCTCGGGGTTTGAACACCCTTGGGCGGTGGCATTTCTTCCAGATGGCCGCCTCCTGGTGAGCGAGCGCAACGGGCAGCTAAATCTGGTGGATTCGCGCAGCGGTGAATACCAGGCGCTGGAGGGCATGCCAACGGTCAATCATCATGGCCAGGGTGGCCTGCTTGACGTGGTACTGCACCCGGATTTTGCAGACGGCAGCGGAGAACACGACTGGATTTACGTTACCTGGAGTAAACCTGACGCTAACAACAGTCGTACAGCGCTTTCGCGTGTTTACTGGCAAGATGACCAATTAGGCGATGTAGAGCATCTGTTTGAGCAGGATCGCGCCTCGGCTCCCGGTCGCCATTACGGCTCACGCTTGGCCTGGCTAGACGATGGTACGCTGCTTATGAGCGTTGGCGACCGGGGTTCGGAGCCTTCCAGAGCGCAGGCGCGCGATGACCACGCAGGCTCTACGCTGCGCTTGACCGAAACAGGCGGCGTGCCGGAAAACAACCCGTTTGTGAATGATGCCAACACCCGAGATGAGATCTACTCGCTGGGTAACCGTAATATTCAAGGTATGACCGTATTGAAAAACGGTGAGCCGTGGGTATCGGAACATGGCCCGCTCACGGGAGATGAGCTGAATCACATCAAGGCAGGTGCTAACTACGGCTGGCCTGAGGTTACGCTCGGCAACGATTACGCTACCCAGCAACCCATAGGCGAGCAGTCGCTACCTGGCATGGAAGACCCGAATTATGACTTTGAAGGACGTTTTGCACCATCCGGCTTAGCCGAAGTCAGAGGAAGCACGTTCAACGCCTGGGAGGGCAACCTGCTCGCAGGTGGTTTAACCAGTGAACAGCTGCTACGCCTCACGCTTAATGGCGATGAAGTTACTGAAAGTGAGCGTATTCTTGATGGTCATATTGGCCGTATTCGTGATGTGCGCCAAGGCCCAGACGGTGCCATTTACTTGCTAACCGATGAGCGCCAAGGCAGCCTTTATCGGCTACTGCCTGCAGAATCCCCTTAATCCGGCGATTCTTTGATGGCCCCATGTTCATAACTCTATTCATCAACCGCCGTTTCTACTGATAATGCTTTTCACTGATGAAACGCTTAATGCCACCATGGAAGCAGCATGCGACTTCGTAATTTAATTATCATCACCGTCATCGTACCGCTGTTTGTTGTATTGGTGGTGTTCAGCTTAGTGGCCATAAAATCGCTGGAAGACAATGTTCGCTCCAAACTGCAAACGGAAGTCGAGATCATTACTCGGGCGCTTAGCACCTCACTGAGTGGTGCGGTTTCCCGAGACAGCCCAACACCGCTAGAAGAAGCACTGCAATCGGCGTTTTCGTTCCATCGAATTTATGGCGCTTACGTCTTTGACCTTCAGGGGCGCGAAGTTTACGGGCTGGGCTTAGGCAAAGACCTTTTCTCTCCCGAAGAGATCCGCCAGGTGATTGAGCAGGATGACCTTTACAGCAATTACCGCCAGTATGATGGCTGGACCTATTACTCGGCCATCATCCCACTACGCACCCAGGATGGCACCGTTCATGGTGCACTTCAGGTTAACCGCTTAAATACCGGCATCGAAAATTACACCGGGTTTATAAGCATTGTGGCGGTTCTGGTGTTTGTCATTGGCGCAGCTGGCATCGTCTTTAGCATTTGGTGGGGGTTTAGGCGCTATATCGAACGTCCGCTTAATCGTTTATTGCACGTTATGCTGCTGGTGGAAGATGGTGATCGTAGCCAGCGTGCGACGATAGACGGCCCGGCTGAGTATAGTCGGCTTGCCTCAGGCTTAAATGGCATGCTCGATGCCATGGCTGAAAAAGATCACGATATTGAAGAGCGTCAACAGCGTGAAATTGAGCTTGAAAAGCGCCTGCGTAAATCCAAAAAACTGGCAGAGCTGGGTGTTCTTGCAGCCGGCGTCGCCCACGAAATTGGCGCCCCCCTTACGGTTATTAACGGCCAGGCCCAGCGGCTAGCTCGCCGAAACGTCATTGGCGATGAGGAACGGGCCAAACTTGTCCGCATTCGCGGCGAAGTTGAGCGAATTGTCGAAATAGTTCGTCAATTAATGGAATTAGGCCGACAGCATAATGTCGAAAAAGGCGAGCTGGCGCTAGATCGGTTAATTCAAAATGCCAGCGATTTAGTAGAAGAGGAGCTTGAACCGCGAAATATCCGGTTGGATATCCATCTCCCCTCGCCCACGCCTCATTTACTGGCGAACGAACAGCAAATCGTTCAGGTGCTTACCAATCTACTGCGTAATGCAGCGCAAGCACCTAACGTAAGCCATATTCGCGTACGCGTACGTACGCATGATCATGAATTAACTCTCTATGTAGAAGACGATGGCCCGGGCATCCCTGCTAGCAACCATCAGCACGTTTTTGACCCATTTTTCACTACCAAACCGGTGGGTCAAGGCAGTGGCTTGGGGCTCTCCATGGTGCACCGTATTATTAATGACCACGGCGGTACGATTGGTGTGTTTGACAGCGCTCTTGGTGGCGCTGGATTTGAAATCACACTTCCACTTAGTGAAACCGCATCCGCTTGAGGACAACATTTGTGACCCATCAGGAACATCCTTTACCTTTGCTGGTAGTGGAAGATGACCCCGCTATCCGAGAGCTTTTAGAAGAAGAGTTGAACGATGCGGGCTATCAAACGCTTGGCGTGCCCAGCGCTGAAGAGGCCATTGCCCTACTAAGCCATACCCCTGTGGCCATGATGATTACCGATGTACGCCTGCCGGGGATGACGGGCATTCAGCTGCTGCAGCAAATTCGTCAAAGTGGCAGCGAATTGGGGATCATCGTTATTACCGCTTTTGGCACTATCGATCAGGCCGTTGAAGCGCTCAAGCTTGGCGCCAACGACTTCCTGACCAAGCCACTTGACCTTGATGCTATCCGTGAGGCGGTCTTTCGGGTGCTGGAGCGCCAGCGTCTATCGCTTTCACACGATACAGAGCTCAGCCACTTTCATGGCATTGTGGGCAAAAGTAATGTTATGCAGTCGCTGTTTCATGACGCATCGCGATTGGCTAAAAGTAATGCCCCCATTCTTATTTTGGGAGAAAGCGGTACCGGCAAGGAGCTTTTGGCGCGCGCCATTCATCAGGAAAGCCCTCGCCATGAGGCCCCTTTTATCCCCGTCAACTGCGCCAGCATACCTGCTGAGCTGATGGAAAGTGAGTTTTTCGGCCATGTGAAAGGCGCCTTTACCGGGGCCAATGAAGCGCGCAAAGGGCTTTTTCATACCGCTCAAGGTGGCAGCCTGTTTTTGGATGAGATAGGCGAAATGCCGATCAACCTCCAGGCCAAACTGCTGCGGGCGCTTCAGGAAAAAACCGTGCGTCCGGTCGGCGGCGAGCGCGAAGAAGCTGTGGATGTGCGCATCATCGCGGCGACCCACCGCAACCTGGATAAAGAGATTGAGCAGGAGAGCTTTCGTAGCGACTTGTTTTATCGTCTGGAAACCTTTTCACTGCGCATTCCTCCCCTGCGTGAACGGGGCAGTGACATTGAACATCTGATTTTTGCGTTGATTGATAAACATGCGGAAGCGCAAAACAAGCAGATTGAGCAAATTGAGCCCGAGGCACTCAACAGCCTGCTGAATTACACCTACCCCGGTAACGTCCGCGAATTGGAAAACGCCATTATGCGAGCGGTAACGCTCAGTGAAGAGGGTCTTTTGCAGCACCAGGATTTACCCGAACGCTTGCGCGAGAATTCTCATCCGGAAGCTGGTGCCGAGATCACGCCGACGTTAAGCGGAGAAGTACTGCCAGGGGCACAGTTACCGACGCCCTCGCCCACTCGATGGCCTAGCCTGGAGGAAGTGGAAAAGCGCTATATTCGAAAAGTGCTCGAAGCGACAGGAGGCAACAAACGCCGAACAGCGGAGCTTTTGGGTATCGCTCGACGCACACTCTATCGCCGACTTGAAGATAGCGAAGAGTAGGTCAATAGGACTGGTTCAACAGGCCTAGTCCAACGGGACTCTGTATGAAAAGGCCAAACCCCATCGCTGGTCTGGCCTTTACGTGAAAAACTTAAGTACCGTCTTCTGTTGGCGGTACGCCGGTAGCATCATCATTGGCCATCGGCCCCTGATTCAGCGGTTCTTCAGGCTCCGGCTGAGCATTCTCATTGGGAGGACTGTCTTCTCCACACCCCACCAAAAGAACCGTGCTTGATGCGCAGATAAAGGCCAACAACAGCGCCTTGATGCGTGTTTTATCGAGTATCACCATGCCGCTCTCCTTTGCTTGTCACAGTGGCGCGAGTACCAACCTTGTCTTTATCAACATAGCCCTTATCAACATAGCCAGGCGCTTCTACGATGCAAGCGTCTGGCTGCGATAGCGCGGGTACACGGGTAGCACCCCTTAGTAGCATCATACTTCAGAGCAAAAAAAACCCTCGCAGGTGCGAGGGTAAAGATGATAAACCGTGTGGAGCAGCCGCAGGGAACGAACAGCTGAAGCGGCTTATCATCGTAGGGAACAGTACGTAGGTATTAGCCGTTAGTTAACTCATCATCATTTTCTTCATCGGCGGCTCCTGGCATGGGATCTGTACCTTCACCAAAACCAGGCTCTTCTTCAACATCCTGGGTACGCGCCTCATCTTCAGGCTGTATTGACTCTTGCGGGACAATTGCTTCATCGTTATCTGCTGAACCCGTGCCTGCTGGATCTGCGGGATCTGCGACTTGATCCATTGAGGAGGGCTCTTGGGTCATGGTGGCATCCTGCTCAACGTCAGGTGCTGCACTTTGCTCCATGGTTTCAGGCTGTTGGGCAGGCGGCAATTCTTCTTCATTGTCACCACAGCCAGCAAGCAAGAGGACACTGGCAGCAGTTGCGATCATGCACAAAGAAAGTAGACGTGGGCGCTTCGCTTTTACATCCGCGTGCTTATTCATAAAATTCATCTCCTTGAAACCTGCAAAAAACATCCTGAATCACTACCCTAAACCAAGCACACATCAAGCCAACACAATGGATTATTAAAAATAATAATTAAAATCAACATCTTAAAAGAAACAATCGCTATTAACAATCAACCACGCGTGGGCGCAAAATGACACATGTGGCATTTCTTGACCGCGCTTAAAGAGGCGTTGTGACACAACCCACTCATTTATGTATAATATTTTTTAATAAATATACAACCATATACTGTTTTTTCATTATGAATGCTTTGTGTGGCTGCTTTATATAGAAGGTAGCGCTGCTTTTATGTAAATGGCGGCAAATCAGAAAGAGCAACCATACAAAGCGCCTCATACACATAAAAGGCATCGCCTATGGATGAGCAACGTCCTGTTAAAATTAGAGTCCGAGGCTTAAGTAAGGTCTTTGGTAAACAACCTCGAAAAGCATTAGAGCTACGCGACCAGGGTCTTAAACGTCCAGAAATCCTTGAGCAAACAGGCCAGACACTCGGCCTTTCCAACATATCCTTCGATGTTTATGAAGGTGAACTCCTCGTCATCATGGGCCTTTCGGGCTCAGGCAAATCGACATTGATCCGCTGTCTTAATCGCCTGATTGACACAACGGAAGGTGAGATCATCATTGATGATGAAAACATCCCCACCCTGAGTGAAAAAGCGTTACTGGAGTGCCGACGCCGCCATTTCTCGATGGTCTTCCAAAATTTTGCGCTGTTTCCGCATCGCACGGTGCAAAAAAACGCAGAGTTTGGCTTGGAAATACGCGGCATTGATAAAGCCGAGCGTCATAAAATCGCCCATACCGCCCTTAAACAGGTGGGTCTGGAAGGCTGGGAGAACGCGTATCCCCACCAGCTTTCAGGGGGAATGCAGCAGCGCGTTGGCTTGGCCCGCGCACTGGCTAACGATGCCAGCGTACTGTTAATGGATGAAGCATTTTCAGCGCTTGACCCCTTGATTCGTAAGGACATGCAACTAGAACTTTTGCAGCTCCAAGCCAAAATGCAAAAGACCACGGTCTTCATTACCCACGATTTGGATGAAGCGCTGAATATCGGTGATCGAATCGTGCTGCTTAAAGATGGCGAAGTCGTCCAAATTGGCACTCCTGAAGAAATTCTGACCCAACCTGCGGATGATTATGTGCGTCGGTTTATCGAAGGGGTCGACCGCTCGCGTGTACTAACGGCCGAGAGCGCTATGCGCCCACTGCGTAGCACCGCGCGTGACAGTGATGGCCCCCGCACGGCACTTCACCGCATGCGGGACCACGCGATTGACTCTATCTACGTAACTGACCGTGACCGCCGCCTGCTCGGGCTACTGGAAGCCGAGTCCGCGAGTACGGCGATCAAGGAAGGCGCCGAAAAAATCGCCGACTACCTGACTCAGGACTTCCGCAAAGTGTCCCCCGACGAGCCGTTGCAGAACCTGTTCGCCATGTTTAGTGAAAAGAGCTTTCCTATTGCCGTGGTAGATGAACAGCAACGCCTACTGGGCGTTGTGGTGAAAGGCGCGGTACTGGATGAATTGGCACGAGCAGGAGAACCGTAATGGACATTCCCCGTATCCCGCTAGGCAGTTGGATCGAAGGTGGCCTCACTTGGCTAACCAGCGAATACTCTGTGGTTACTCGCGGCATTTCACGCTTTACCCAAACCGGGATTAACAGCCTGAATGATGGGCTGATGTGGCTACCGGAGTGGGCACTGCTGGCCATTATTGCCCTGCTTTGCTGGAGGCTTGCGGGCCCGCGCTTGGCACTGGGGGCGGTCCTTGGCTTGGCATTAATCTGGAACATGGGCCTTTGGGGACCCATGATCGAGACGTTAACGCTGGTGGTGATCGCAACCGTCGTTGCCGTTGTCATTGCACTGCCTATCGGCATTACCGCGGCCTTATCGGAACGCCTTTATCGCTTGTTCATGCCACTGCTGGATTTTATGCAGACCATGCCTGCATTCGTCTATCTGATACCGGCCATTCCCTTTTTCGGCATTGGTTCTGTGTCCGCCATTTTTGCCACGGTTATCTTTTCCATGCCGCCCGCCATTCGCTTTACGACGCTCGGCATTCGTCAGGTACCTACAGAGTTAATAGAAGCTGCGGATGCTTACGGCGCTACTCGAAGCCAAAAACTATTTAAAGTGCAGCTACCGCTCTCGTTACCTACAGTGATGGCGGGCATTAACCAAACGATCATGCTAGCGCTTTCCATGGTGGTTATTGCCGCGATGATAGGTGCCGATGGGCTAGGCAGCGAAGTATGGCGTGCAATACAGCGCCTGCGCCCAGGCGACGGCTTTGAAGCCGGTATTGCCGTTGTTATTCTGGCCATGCTGCTTGACCGTTTAACGCAGTCGTTACGCAAGACCTCAAGGTAAGCTGACTGAAATACCCAACGACAACGAGAAAATGAGAAGTAGCTTGATGGGGTGTTAGCCCCTTTGACTTGATGAGCTTTATTTTCACGACCATGCTGAATTGCCTAACATGATGTTATGTTAAGGCAAACAATACAAAAGGGAGCAAGTGAATGAAAACACGTATGCTAAATCGTCGTATCCGTCTGGCCTCTGCCGCATTGATTGCAGGTACTGGGTTAGTCGTAGGCAGTGCCGCTCAGGCGCAGGATCAAGGCACCATCAATCTTGCGTATGTTGAATGGTCGTCAGAAGTAGCCTCCACTAACGTCGTTGCTGCGGTGTTGGAGCAGGCTGGCTACGAAGTAGACATGACTTCGCTTTCCGCAGCGGCCATGTTCCAGGCGCTTTCAACCGGTGACGCCGATGCGATTGTTGCCGCATGGCTGCCGACAACGCACGCTGAGTATATGGAGCGCATTGGTGACCACGTCGAAGACCTGGGCCCCAACCTGGACGGCACCAAACTGGGGCTCGTCGTACCGTCTTACACAGACGTTGACTCGATTGCCGACCTTAATAGCAACGCAGACCTCTTTAACAGTGAGATCATCGGTATAGACCCTGGTGCAGGCCTGATGGGCTTGACGGAGCAAGTTGTCGATACCTATGACCTTGATCTTCGCCTGCGCAGTGGCAGCGACGCCACGATGGTGGCAGCGCTTAGTAACGCCATTAATAATGAAGAAGATATCGTGATCACCAGCTGGACGCCCCACTGGATGTTTGCACGCTGGGACCTTAAATACCTGGAAGATCCAGAAAACGTGTTTGGAGGCGCTGAGCAAATTCATACCGTTGTACGTAACGGTTTTGCCGATGAAATGCCAGAAGCCTACGCGATTCTCAATGCATTCGAATGGACCCCAGAGCAAATGGGTGAAGTAATGCTGATGAATCAGGAAGACGGAAGCGACCCCTACGAGAACGCCAAGAAATGGGTCGAAGAAAACCAGGATGTGGTTGAGCAATGGCTAAATAGCTAATCGCTATCCGCCACTGTGCCGACGTCAGTTGATACTGGGGTCGGCACCTTTGTTTGCACTTACAAAACAGTTCCAATAAAACAGCAATACAATGCTTGTTAATATATAGTTAAGCAAAACGACACTACGCGTGTTTTCTAATTAGAACGGAGAGGTACTCGTGGATAAACAAGAGCCCAATAGCTCCCCTGAGGAGCCAAAATCCCCTGAAGGCATACCCGCTCCCGATGGGGCGGCAAATCTGATCGATACCGACTACGTTGTTGGTCAGGACAACATTACGACCAATAAAATGGGCTTTGACCTTGACCTGCACGGCAAGGTGTTTAGCATTTCAGCGATTATTGTACTGCTATTCGTGGTCTTGACGCTGGCGCTGCAAGACACCATTGCGCCGGTATACGATTCCATTTTCAACTTCCTAACCGGCAACCTGTCCTGGTTTTTTATCACGGCTGCCAACATATTCGTTATTTTATGTATTGGTTTGATTTTCTCCCCGTTGGGTAAAATCCGCCTTGGTGGCGTCGACGCCAAACCGGATTACACCTATATGGGCTGGTTCTCTATGCTGTTTGCCGCTGGCATGGGCATTGGCTTGATGTTCTTTGGCGTAAATGAGCCACTTACCCACTTCGGCACCGCCTTTGATGGCAGTAATTGGGCACCGCTTGGCGGCGCCGAAGGCAACGCTGCAGCAGCCACATCGCTTGCCATGGCAGCCACCATTTACCACTGGGGCCTGCACCCTTGGGCGATTTACGCCATCGTGGCACTTTCGCTGGCCCTGTTCTCGTTCAATAAAGGCTTGCCGCTTTCAATGCGCTCGGTGTTTTACCCCATTTTGGGTGAGCGCGTTTGGGGCTGGCCAGGCCATGTGATCGATATTCTGGCGGTGTTTGCATCGCTGTTTGGTTTGGCTACGTCACTAGGCCTAGGTGCCAGCCAGGCGGCAGCGGGGCTTTCGTATTTGTTTGGCGCGCCTGAAAGCGATGTCACGATGATTCTATTGATCGTCGGCATTACCCTGGTGGCGATTGCATCCATTGTTGCTGGTGTTGATAAGGGCGTGCAACTGCTCTCCAAGATCAACATCGCCATGGCGGCGTTGCTACTGTTCTTTGTGATTGCGGTAGGCCCGACTCTGTTCATCGCGACGGGCTTCTTTGAAAACCTGTGGAGCTATGCGACTCACTTCACCGCGCTTTCAAACCCGTTCGGCCGTGAAGATGCTAACTTCAGCCAAGGCTGGACAGCCTTCTACTGGGCATGGTGGATCTCCTGGTCTCCTTACGTCGGCATGTTTATCGCCCGCGTATCACGTGGCCGTACGGTTCGAGAGTTTTTGATTTCCGTACTTATTATCCCCTCAGTAGTATCGGTACTTTGGATGACGACCTTTGGCGGCACCGCCATTGATCAATATGTAAGCCAGGGTATTAGCACCGTGCGCGATGCGGGCGTCGACCTTCAGCTATTCCTGATGCTGGAGCAATTGCCACTGGCACAAATCACCTCTTTCGTGGCGATTTTGCTGGTCATCATCTTCTTTGTCACCTCCTCCGACTCAGGCTCGCTTGTGATTGACTCCATCACTGCGGGCGGCAAAGTGGATGCCCCCACACCGCAACGCGTGTTCTGGGCGATCATTGAAGGCGCCATTGCCATTGCGCTACTGCTGGGCGGCGGCCTTACGGCGCTACAAACCATGGCCGTTTCCACCGGTTTCCCGTTCACCATTATTCTATTGGTGGCGTGCTACGCAATCGTCAAAGGCTTGATGAGCGAACCCAAAGCAGTGTAATTAATCGGTACGCATGACCAAAACGGGCAGCCCAAGGGCTGCCCGTTTTTTTATGGGTGCCGTGCTAGCACCAGATATTTTTTAAAGGCGTATCTGGCTGATAATGGGTGGCGATTTGCGCCTGGAGAAGTTCTGCCGTGGCCAATGCATCGACCAGCGCATGATGCCCCTGATAGACAGGCAAACCATAGCGGGCACGGCTAGCGTTTAAACGTATTGAAACCGGGGGGCGTCCCAACCAGCGGCGAAAACGTGCCCATAACGTTTGTCGATGTATCCTCGCCTCAAGCGACATCGTATCGATCATTGGGAACATCACCCCCTCGCCCCGCCGTGCTTTAATCGCCGTATCCAGGAAGGGCCGCTCAATATTGCGAAAGTGCACCACGACCAAATGGCCCGCGAGCGCGTCCAACAACTCATCCAGCACCACGTCCAAATCCGGGGCATCTGCCACCTCGGAATGGGTAATATGGTGGAAAGCTATCGAGGATTCAGACAGCGTTCTAGTGGGCTTGACGACCCAATAACGGCGCTCCGCGAGCTTGATACGGTCCAGTGTAAACGGCACGACGCCCATACTAACAATGGCATGGCGCCGCTCATCCAAACCGGTGGTTTCCAAATCCAGCGCAACCATCGGCACGTCAGCAATGGGGGTATCACCAGAAGGCAGTGATGTGGCAAAAAACCGCTGGATAGCAGGGTCTTTCGCCTGGCGCTCACGCTGCGCCATATAGTCAATCCAGTCGGGCTGGGTGATGCGGTGACGCGGGCGAATGCCTAGCATGTTAGTGCCTCTGCCGTTGAGCGGGCACCGGGTAACGGAACTTTAAAAATTTCTGAGCATTGCTAAGCACATGAAAAGCATCCTTCAGCGTATGCCGCTCGCTGTCCTCTACATTTTCAGGCTCAATATTGTTATCTGGCTCTCGGTCTTCCTGAATATCGATCATCTGGTGGCGCAACCGCGTCATACATAAAAACTCAAACGCATAGCTCAGCTTATCGCTAACGCCTGGAGCTAATAGCTGGGTATCGCTTATATCTTTTAGTCGCTGAAACGTATTTTGCGCTTTGGAACCACATGCCAGCGCATGGATACGGATTAGATCAACCATCGGCGCTGTGCCACGGCGTTTCAGGTTAATTGAATTGTTATGCTTGCCATCTTTTTCCATGACAAAGGTGCGGAAGAAGCCAAGCGGCGGCGTACGGTTCAACGCGTTACGCGCCATTGCCGCTAAAAACAACGGCGATTCAGCAGCTCTACGCGCAATTAGGTCCTGCAGCGTTTCAACAAAATGTTCTTCGCCATAGATGCTATCAAGGTCAAAGAAGATCGAACTCTGCAGCAGCTTTTTAGGCGTCGGATTGGAAATCCAGTCTTCAAAATAGTCTTTCCAAACGCTCAGCGGCTGACGCCACTCTTGATTGGTGGCCATGATATCGCCTTTGCAGTAGGTATAACCGCAGGCATCCAGCCCATCGCTAACAAACTTGGCCAGCGCATAAAAATAAGCGTCATGCTCTTCAGGGATAAAGTCATCAGACAAAATGAGCGCGTTATCCTGATCAGTCACAATGCTTTGTTCATTGCGTGCCATTGAGCCATTAACCATAAAACAGTAAGGCACCGGCGGTGGCCCAAGCTCAGCTTCGGCCAATTCCAGCAGGCGCCGGAAGAAGCTACGCCCCACCGTTGAAAGCGCGCTGCCCACCATTTGCGAGTTAGCGCCCTCCTGAACCATGCGTACAAACGCCGCACTAACATCAGGCGCCAGCTTGGCAAGCCCTTGTGCGCTGGACTGATTGAAAACATTGCTGACCAGGTAGAGTCCGCTATGCGTTTCATAGCGAATAATATCGGAAAGGTGCACCACGCCAACAGGCCGCTGCCGATACAGCACCGGCAAGTGATGGACATTGTTGCGCAGCATGGTCAGCATGGCCTCATATATCGACGCATCCGACTGTATGGTAATCAAATGAGAGGACGCGACATCGCCAATCGCGGTTTGTGGTGAAAGCCCCTCTGCCACGACCCGGGTTCTAAAGTCACTATCGGTAAAAATACCCACCATTTTCCATTTGGCGCCCTCGCTGTCTTGAAAACTGTAGCGCGGGCTGCCGGTGCATTGGGTGAGCACAATGGCAGCTGATGCCTGGGCATCGTTAATTTGCTGGGCAACCTGCTGAAGGCTGGTGGTGGATGCCACCATGACGGGATAGCGGGTCACCAGTTTGCGAATACGCGTGACCATCATATCGTTCGACTTTTTTTGTTGCTCGGCAACCGTTTCAAGCCGTGGCCGCTCAAGCTCTACAAAGTCAGCGAAGTTATCGTCCTCTTCGCATAAGCGCTGAAAGACATCGTTGGGAATAAAATAGATCAGCGTGTCTTCAATCGCCTGGGCCGGAAAGCGCACTTTGTGATTCCGCAATAAGCTAAAGTGGCCAAAAATATCCCCCTCGCCTAATCGGTTATAAAGCTCACCCTGGCGGCGATACACCTCAACGGCGCCACTTCTTATAAAGCACAGCTCACTAACGATATCATTTAGCTCCAGGATCTCGCTGCCCGTTTTGAAATAGCTGACCTCAACGCGCTCGGCAATCGCATCAAGCAGCTCATCCGAGAGACCATCAAAAGGAGGAAACTGGCCCATAAATTGGCGTATTTCAAGTAGCTCTACGTCCATGTGATCTCCCAAGACGTGTCTAATAGATAAGCCGAGTTTGGCTCGGTTCATCACTACCGTAAACCCTGGACGCAAAAAAAGCCCGACACCAGGGTGTCGGGCTTTGATGGTGTATTAACTAGCGATGGCTTAGGACTGGTTTGCCATCTCTTGAACACGCTGCATCATTTCCGGATCTTGCTGGATAGACTGACCGATAGCATTGAAGGTATCGACATCCAAGCCGCTGTCTTCAACCACTTCGATCATCCGATCATTTGCTTCGGCGCGAACTTCCTGTTGGGCTGACTCATCTCCTGCCTCCTGCAGACGCTGTGTATACTCTTGCGAGATCACGGCGATTTCTTGAGAAGCATCGGCGAACTGCTGTAACTGCTGGTCAGAAAAATCCTGGGCGGGTGCTGCTTGCTGAGTAGCCATGGGATCCTGAGCCGGGTCCTGCGCTTGCTGGGCGTTGGCAGTAGATGCCATTAAGCCAGTGGCGAGCAGGGCAGCAGAGAATAGAGCAGTTATACGTTGCATAGTAAGAAACCTCATTGACGCGATATGAATGTGGTAAGTGTGACGCAAGGATTCAGCACAGGTTCAATTTTTTAAGTAAGAGAACGTAACAAAATGAAGTTACGATAATAACAACACACATAAAAATATATCAAAACAGTTTATATTCAATCACTTATACAAAAAAATACCGCTATCATTTTGAATAATATTCGCGCACTTTTTTATAAATAGAAGCGCATCAAGGGAAGAAGCTGGCTTTAGCTCTTTAATCCAGCCTTCTATAGCCGTTCCAGGTACCCTACTCCGCCCAGGTTATGCATCTGCTGGCGTACCCATTGGCTACGCCTTTCCACTTGGGCGTCAGGTCGAGAGGCGCTGCGGGTACGCGGGCTGGGGAGGATGGCCGCGAGCAGGCTTGCCTGGCGCTCCGTCATCGCTCCACCGGAGGCGCCAAAATAGTGTTGCGCTGCGGCTTCCAGGCCAAACACGCCGCTATCCCATTCAGCGATATTCAGATACACCTCAAGAATACGCTGTTTGCTCCAGAAAATTTCAATCAACAGCGTGAACCAGGCCTCTAACGCTTTGCGCGTCCAACTGCGCCCACTCCACAAAAAAACATTTTTGGCTGTTTGCTGACTCAGCGTGCTGGCGCCGCGCAAGCGGCCGCCATCACGACTGGCTTCCCAGGCGCGTCGCAACTCAACAAAGTCAAAGCCTCGATGCAGAGGGAAGCGCTGATCTTCAGCAGCAATCACCGCCAACTTGGCATTGCTGGATAAATTGTCCCAGCTTCGCCACTGATGCTGAATGCGAATAGGTTCGCTGTTTACCCAGCTCTGTATTTTGCGCTCCACCATGATCATGGAGCCTGGCAAGGGCACAAAACGAAACAGAATGACCAGCGCCACAGAAAGGAGCACAAAAACCAGCACGCCGCGCCACACAAGACGCCATAGCTGACGAAGAAAGCGGCTCAGCGTACGTTTAAGCATCGTTATCCTTAAGATTTCATAAGATGTTCCGCATGATAACGTAGATGCTCCTCAATGAACGAGGCAATAAAGAAGTAACTATGGTCGTAACCTGGCTGACGACGCAGTGTCAGCGGATGATCATGCGCGTCACATACAGCTTCAAGCCGCTCGGGCTTGAGCTGCTCTTCTAAAAACTGGTCCGCCTCGCCCTGGTCAATAAACAGCCGTTGACGCGAAGCGCCATTAGCGACCAATTCACAAGCATCGTACTGACGCCAAGTGGACGGATCCTCACCCAAATAGCTGGTAAACGCCTTTTGACCCCAAGGGCAGTTCATCGGGTTCACAATCGGCGAGAATGCTGACACCGAGCTAAAACGCCCTGGGTGACGCAACGCTAAAATTAATGCCCCGTGGCCGCCCATCGAGTGGCCGCTAATCGACTCACGCCCGTTTACCGGGAAGTGCTGGCGTACAACGGAAGGCAACTCTTCCACGATATAGTCGTACATTCGATAGTGTGGCTTCCACGGCGCTTGGGTAGCGTTGACATAAAAACCTGCCCCCGAGCCAAGGTCATAACTATCGTGCTCACCCGGTAAGTCTGTGCCACGCGGGCTGGTATCCGGACAAACGATGGCAATCCCAAGCTCTGCCGCTATCCGCTGGGCGCCCGCTTTCTGCATGAAGTTTTCATCGTTGCAGGTAAGCCCGGACAACCACCATAAAAGCGGTACACGCTCGCTTTCGGCTTGAGGCGGTAAGTACACCGCAAATTCCATATCGCAATCCAGCGCCCGAGAGTAATGGCGGTAGCGTTTGTGCCAGCCACCAAAACTGCGATTGGCAGACACCAGTTCCAGGGTTTCACTCATGCTCATGGGGCAGGCTCCTTGCGAAAAGAGAAGCGCGGCAGTGCTGCCTGCCGCGCTTTATCAGTAAATTAACAATACAGACCTGTTAATAACGACCTAGTAATGCAGAACGGTGCGGATGCTCTTGCCCGCATGCAGCAGTTCAAACGCTTCGTTGATTTTCTCAAACGGCATATCGTGAGTAATGAAATCATCAATATTAATTTCACCGTTCATGTAACGCTCAACGTAGCCTGGCAGTTCACTGCGGCCTTTCACACCACCAAACGCGGAGCCTTTCCAAACGCGCCCGGTCACCAGTTGGAACGGACGTGTGGAAATCTCCTCCCCCGCACCGGCGACGCCAATCACGATCGATTCGCCCCAGCCTTTGTGGCAGCACTCAAGCGCTGAGCGCATCACATTGACGTTACCGATACACTCAAACGAATAGTCCACGCCGCCATCGGTCAAATCAACAATAACCTGCTGAATGGAGTCGCTGTAATCCTTGGGGTTTACAAAGTCAGTCGCGCCAAACTGCTTGGCCAGCTCAAACTTATCCGCATTAACATCAATGGCGATAATTCGACCCGCTTTCGCCATGACCGCGCCCTGGATCACCGCCAGACCAATCGCACCCAAACCAAAGACTGCGACGGTAGCGCCTGGCTCTACTTTTGCAGTGTTGAGTACCGCGCCAATACCGGTAGTCACGCCACAGCCCAGCAAGCAGATTTTATCCATCGGGGCTTCTTTGGAAACCGCTGCTAACGAGACTTCAGGAAGTACGGTGTATTCGCTGAACGTGGACGTTCCCATGTAGTGGTGCAGCATCTTGCCATCCAGCGAGAAGCGCGAGGTGCCGTCGGGCATTACGCCTTTCCCTTGGGTGGCACGCACGCTGCCACACAGGTTGGTTTTACCTGACAGACAGAATTTGCACTTGCCGCACTCAGCGGTATATAGCGGAATAACATGGTCGCCTGGCTTGAGGCTGGTCACCCCTTCACCTACTTCCTGAACGACACCGGCGCCTTCATGACCCAGCACTGAAGGGAAGAGTCCTTCCGGGTCAGCGCCCGACAACGTATAAGCATCGGTATGACAAACGCTAGTAGCCGCCATTTTTACCAACACTTCGCCCGCTTTTGGACCTTCCACATCAATTTCAACCAGCTCAAGCGGTTTACCCGCCTCTAACGCAACGGCAGCACGTGATTTCATAGTGTCACTCCTTAAGACAGTGGCGCAGTAAGTCGCCTGAACAGATAACGTCTTGCTCCAATAGCGACAGTGTAAGGTAGCTAGAGGTACTAGAAAAAGCGGGATATACTCATAATATTATTGCCACTGAGCAACAATCACCTACAACGGATGAATCTCCATGCAGCGCTGGGATCGTGTCGAAGCCTTTATTGAAGTAGTCAGACTGGGCACATTTTCTGCGGCCGCAAACCATCTAAAAGTATCAACCTCGCATATTAGCCGCTTGGTGAGCCAACTTGAAAACCAGCTCGGCATTCAGCTTCTCTACCGTACAACGCGTCAAATACGCTTAACGGATGCAGGCGCTCTGTATATGGAGCATTGTCAGCATCTGTTTGATGGATTGAAAGATGCCGAACAGGCGCTGAGCGAACTGCAGGCCAAGCCTCGGGGCCTGCTTAAGCTGACCTCAGCCACGACCTTTGGCGAGCGTTATATCGCACCACTGGTTAATGAATTTCAATGCCTACACCCTGATCTTGAAGTGTATATGCATTTTACCAACCGGCCCGTTGAACTCATTGAGGAAGGCTTTGATATCGCCATTCGCATGGGCGTATTAAAGGATTCAAGCCTGATCGCCAGGCGCCTGTGCGACCGACGTGAATATGTTGTCGGCTCCCAGGATTACTTTCGCCAGACACCGCCTCCTCACACGTTGGCGGAACTTGGCCAACATCGTTGTTTGGTAGGTTCACGGCCTAATTGGCTGTTTGATAGCAACGGCCAACGCCGCGAAGTACGCGTAGAAAGCTGCTGGACGGGTAACTCCGGGCCCGCCCTGCTGGATGCCGCGCTTAAGGGCCTGGGCCTTGCCCAACTGCCCGACTATTACGTAGCACCTCACCTTGCAAGTGGCGAACTCATCGCCGTACTGGAACCCTTTCAGCATCATGATACGGCTGTCTGGGCGGTTTACCCCCGCCACCGCCACTTGTCCCCCAAGATTCGTCAATTGGTCGATTATCTGGTGGCCAATATGTCGCGAGTACTGCCGAACACGCCATCACTTTAACGCCAGGGCCGACCTTTCGCTTGCCATAGCCCCTCCTGCGCTTACGGCATTTCATTTTTTAAATCCCGCTATACGTAAAGCCGTTTGCGCCCTTATACACTTCAACGTAGTGTCATCTTTTAGCCCCAATGGGCTTTTTTTGCTACAAACCTCCACTCTAACGACATAAAACTTATGACCCCCCCTAAAAACCATGAAAAAAACCTAAAGCGTGGCGCGTTTACCCGCTTTCTCGATAGCGTTGAGTGGCTTGGCAACTTGCTCCCTCATCCGGTCACGCTATTTGCCATTTTATGTGTCCTTGTGGTGATAGCCAGCGGTATTGCCGGTGCCTTAGGCGTGTCAGTTGCCGACCCACGCCCCGCTAACGAGGGCGAATGGATTGCGGTTAATTCCCTCCTTAACGCCGAAGGCTTACGCCGGCTGGTCACCGAGATGGTGACAAACTTCACAAGCTTTGCGCCTTTAGGCACTGTGCTGGTTGCCATGCTGGGCGTTGGCGTAGCCGAACACTCAGGGCTACTTTCTGCCAGCATGAGAGCGTTGGTGCTTAACCGCTCACCCCGCATCGTTACCTATGCCATTGTGTTTGCGGGCATAATGTCCAACATGGCGGCCGAGCTTGGTTACGTTGTACTTATTCCTCTGGCCGCCATGATCTTCCATTCACTTGGGCGCCACCCTTTGGCGGGGCTCGCTGCGGCTTTCTGTGGTGTTTCCGGCGGCTACAGCGCCAACCTGCTCATTGGAACCGTCGACCCGTTACTTTCTGGTATTACCCAAGAGGCCGCTCGCCTACTGGACCCGGCTTATGTGGTAGGCGCTGAAGCAAACTGGTTCTTCATGTTTGTCAGCACCTTCTTTGTGACCTTGATCGGCGGCCTGGTTACCGAACGTATCGTGGAACCGAAGCTTGGCAAATACGATGCCGCTGATGCCGATAGCGACATTGGCCAGCAGTCCATGCAAGGGCTTTCCGCTGAGGAGAAGCGGGCGCTAAAAGGCACGGGGTTAGCCACGCTGGTGCTTATTGGCTTAATTGCCATGACCGTGATACCTGAAAATGGCATCTTGCGTAATCCAGAAACAGGGCTAATCAGTGGCTCGCCCTTCCTGAGCGGCATTGTGGTCATTGTAGCGGTCTCCTTCTCACTACTGGGCTTCATCTATGGGCGCCTGGAAGGCACGATGCACAATGATCGTGATGTGGTAAATGCCATGGCCAAAAGCATGAGCAGCCTTGGGCTGTATATTGTGCTGGTCTTCTTTGCCGCTCAGTTTGTGGCGCTGTTTAACTGGAGCAATTTTGGTACCGTGACGGCCGTGGCGGGCGCTGATCTGCTGGAGTCTCTTGGGTTACGTGGCCCGGGTCTGTTTGCGCTGTTTATTTTACTGTGTGCGTTCGTCAACCTGTCGCTGGGCAGCGCATCGGCGCAATGGGCGGTGACCGCTCCGATTTTCGTTCCCATGCTGATGCTGATGGGCTACGCGCCAGAGGTCATTCAGGCGGCCTACCGGATCGGTGACTCTGTCACCAACCTGATCACTCCGATGATGAGCTATTTTGGGCTGATACTGGCGGTTGCTACCCGTTATCGCAACGATATGGGCATAGGCACACTGGTCGCCTTAATGTTGCCCTATACGCTATTCATGTTGATCGGCTGGAGTTTACTGTTCTTTGTGTGGGTGTTTTTGCTGGGTCTGCCTGTTGGTCCTGGCTCCGCAACTCACTACACGCTGTAACAAAGGCTCAACGGCATCAGGATTCGTGGAGTACTTGACACTAGATAGCAAAAAGCCCGCCGTTTAAAAAACGGCGGGCTTTTTTTACGCTAGACACTAGCGCCTGAGCACTAACCTGGACTGGCTTACTCGTCCAGGAACGAACGTAGCGGCTCAGAACGGCTAGGGTGGCGAAGCTTGCGCAGCGCCTTGGCCTCAATCTGACGAATCCGTTCACGGGTTACGTCAAACTGCTTGCCCACTTCTTCAAGCGTGTGGTCGGTATTCATATCAATACCGAACCGCATGCGCAGTACCTTGGCTTCACGTGCGGTGAGGCCGCCCAGTACGTTACGCGTCGCTTCAATCAAGCCTTCGCCGGTGGCCATATCGATAGGCAGCAGCATGGTGCCGTCCTCGATAAAGTCGCCCAAGTGCGAGTCATCATCATCACCAATCGGCGTCTCCATGGAGATCGGCTCTTTGGCAATTTTGAGCACCTTACGTACTTTGTCTTCCGGCATTTCAAGACGTTCGCCGAGCTCTTCCGGGGTCGGTTCGCGGCCCATTTCCTGCAGCATCTGGCGCGACACGCGGTTAAGCTTGTTGATCGTCTCGATCATGTGAACCGGAATACGGATCGTCCGTGCCTGGTCGGCAATTGAACGGGTAATCGCCTGACGAATCCACCAGGTAGCATAAGTAGAGAACTTATAACCCCGACGGTATTCGAACTTATCCACTGCCTTCATCAAACCGATGTTGCCTTCCTGAATCAAATCAAGGAATTGCAGACCACGGTTGGTGTACTTCTTGGCAATCGAGATAACCAGACGCAGGTTGGCCTCAACCATCTCTTTCTTGGCGCGGCGTGCTTTTGCCTCACCAATCGACAGCTTGCGGTTCACCTCTTTCAAATCCGCCACGGTGAGCTGCACCATGTCTTCTTCGAAAGCAATTTTACGCTGCGAACGGGCGATATCAGAACGTAACGGCTCAAGACGGTCAGCGTATTTGGGCTGCGCTTCCTGGAACGCATCCAACCACTTGGGGTTAGATTCGCTACCCGGGAACGATTTGATAAACGTCTTGCGCGGCACTTTGGCTTTTTTAACACAAAGCTGCATGACCGCTTTTTCCTGGGCACGCACTTGCTCAACACTAATACGTACCTGGCCTACCAGGCGTTCAAAGTGTTTCGGCACCAGCTTGATCGGCGAGAACAATTCGGCAAGACGAGCCTGCTCGGCTTTCAGCTCGGCGCTGCCGCGACCGTGCTTGGTAAGCGCCGCTCCGGCTAACGCGTTTTGCTCGCGAATTTGCTCAAAACGCGCCCGCGCCTCTTCAGGGTCCGGACCGCCTTCGCTGGCGTTGGAATCTTCGTCATCCTCCTCGCCATCGCTGTCGCCGTCTTCGTCATCGCTTAAGTCGGTGGCTACCTCAGGTTCAGGCACATCCGCTTCGGCAACGCCGGGGATACCTTCATCGGGGTCGATAAACCCTGAGAAAAGATCCGACAGACGGCCAGGCGCTTCTTCATCCTGAGTAGCGTCGTAAGCATCCAGAATGGAGGCGACAGCCCCTGGCAAGTAGGCCAGTGCCGACATGACTTCACGTGTACCCTCTTCGATCCGCTTGGCAATTTCGATTTCGCCTTCACGGGTCAAGAGTTCTACTGTGCCCATTTCACGCATGTACATGCGGACTGGGTCTGTGGTGCGACCCACGTCGCTTTCCACGGCAGCGAGTGCCGCAACGGCCTCTTCCGCAGCGGACTCGTCCGTGGAGTGATCCGACATCATCAAAGTGTCTTCATCAGGCGCTTCTTCAGCGACACGGATACCCATGTCGTTGATCATGCCAATGATGTCTTCCACTTGATCCGGGTCGGCGATATCCTCGGGTAGATGGTCGTTGACCTCGGCATACGTCAGGTAACCCTGCTCTTTGCCGCGCGCGATCAACTCCTTCAGACGTGACTGCTGCTGCGCATTTCCAGCCATAGAAACCCTATCTCGACGAAGAAGAATGAAACACCTGGAGCGCTGAATCGATTAAACTCAACAAGCCGAACAGTATAGCGTAAATAGCTGTATTTTTTCCAGCGAAACGTATTTGCGCGGTCATTCAGGTGTGTTAGGTTGTTCGGTTAGGCCAGCACTTGGTGACTGACCCTATATCTGGTGTTGGTGAGGGAAAAATTCAACCCCCTCTCTCCGAACACCGGTCAAAACCGCTGGGCCAACTCGACTACCAAGCCGGCCAAGCGCTGACGCTGCTGTTTATCCAATTTCTGCCCAGCGCGTTCCTGAGCCAACAACGCCTCGTACTCTTCCTGGGGCGAGCGCTTACGTTGCTTCTGCTGCAAGTGCTCAACCAACCCCCTTAACTCTGCTTCTCGTGCTGCCTTGGGGATCAATAACTCCCGCGCGGCAAACTCTGCCAGCACCGCGCCCTGTGGCGTACCCTGAAAATGCGCCAGCACGACCTGCGGACTGCGATAGCGTCCGGCCTGCAAGAGCACGATCAAATCGCGACAGAGCGGCGTATCCGCATCATCAGGCAGCCACTCCAGATTATCCGGCAAGGCTGACACTACGCTCGGCTCGTGCAGCAGAAGCTGCACGATGCGCCCAACGGGCGTAAGCACCCGGTTACGTGCACGTGACGTAGCTCCAGTAGAGCCCGCCTCTACAGTACTCGTCTGCTCCGCGCTATCTTCGACAACAGGTTCAGCCGCCTCCCAATACGCTTGCCCCTTGGGTGCCGCTGTGCGCTTATCCAACAGCGCTTGCAACTGCTTTTGCGCCAAGCCACTGCGCTTGGCAAGCGCTTCAAGCAGTAACGATTTGAGCATGCCATCAGGTACTTTGTTCAACGCTTCAAGTACCTGGCTTGCAAATCGCTCGCGCCCCTCCACCGTGTTTAAATCACGGCCCTGAGCCGCCTGCTCAAACAAAAACTCCGACAGCGGCATCGCACAGGTAACACGATCCTTAAACGCTTCGGCACCTTCACGACGCACCAGCGTATCCGGGTCATCACCTTCTGCCAGAAATAGAAAACGCGCCTCACGGCCGTCAATCATCAACGGCAGCGCGGTTTCCAGTGCTCGACTGGCGGCCTGGCGGCCAGCGCGGTCGCCATCAAAACAGAACACCACTCGGCTGACCAAACGAAACAGACGGCTTAGATGATCTTCGGTCGTCGCGGTTCCCAGCGTAGCCACCGCGTTATGGATGCCGTACTGCGCAAGCGCCACAACGTCCATATAGCCTTCTACCATCACCAGCTGCTCAAGCTTGCTGGATGCCTGGCGCGCTTCATAAAGCCCATAAAGCTCGCGCCCTTTATGAAACACAGGGGTTTCTGGTGAGTTGAGGTATTTGGGCTGCTCGTCGCCCATCACTCGCCCACCAAATGCAATCGTTCGCCCTCGTAAATCGCGGATCGGAAACATCACCCGATCCCGAAAACGATCGTAAGTACGCCCCGTATCTTCACGATGGATCAACAGGCCATACTCAATCTGGACAGGTTCTGATATCTCCCGCTCACCAAGGTGCTGCTTGAGCGCTTCCCAGCCGCCAGGCGCGTAGCCTATGCCGTAGGCATTGATCACCTCAGCAGAAAGCCCTCGGTTTTCCAGATATTGCTGGGCGCCTTGCCCTTCGCGCATTTTAAGGCGCTCGCGATAAAAGCTTGCCGCAAGCTCGAGCAGGTTAACGCCCTCTTTGCGCTTTTTTTCACGCTGATGTGCACGCGGGTCGTCAGCGCCTTCGCGCGGCACGTCAAGACCCAGCCGCCCGGCCAACTGCTCCACCGCTTCAGGAAACGGCAATTTGTCGTATTCCATCAAGAAGCGTAGTGCATTCCCATGCACGCCACAGCCAAAGCAGTGATAAAACTGTTTATCAGCACTTACCGTAAACGAAGGCGTTTTTTCCTGATGAAAAGGGCAAAGACCCGAGTAGTTCCGGCCAGCCTTTTTAAGCTGCACACGCTCACCAACCACTTCCACCACGTCAACGCGGCTAAGCAAATCGTCAATAAAACGCTGGGGAATCTGGCCTGCCATTTACAACGGCACCCTCGCGCATGTGCGCTAAACGCTTGCTTAACGTCATCTGGCGGACTGCCCAATCACCTTAAACAGCGTAGAAAACTGAAAAAACAAACGGCCACCTAGTGGCGGCCGCTTGGCATCCCTCTTGAGACAACCAGCTAACCGCTCTGGCTCTCTCGGGTACGGATCAATAGAGCCGTTCGAAACGCTTTTGCTCACGCTGAACTTTCTTGGCGTGGCGTTTTACGGCAGCTGCCGCTTTGCGTTTACGCTCAGCAGTCGGCTTCTCATAGTGCTCGCGACGGCGTACTTCAGAAAGAACACCAGCTTTTTCGCAAGAACGCTTGAAGCGACGCAGGGCGACGTCAAACGGCTCGTTATCACGTACTTTTACAGAAGGCATTAAGCACTCACCTACCTTAAGGAGTCTTGAGTTCGAAAGTACGTACACCATCATCGCATTATTGCGAAGAACATAGCGTACGACCCAGTTTTTACAGCGCACGATAGTTTAGTCGTGGTTGGCAATGATTGCAAACTGCACCCCTGACATTGTGTAATCAATGCCACCTTTATGGGCGTTAGACATGTTAAAATTTTGCCTTATGCAATCTGTTAGCCCTCTGTAGAGACTTCCTATGCGTGTGCTTGGCATCGAAACTTCCTGCGACGAAACCGGCGTTGCTCTTTATGACACCTCCCGCTCAGGGGGCGATGGCCTGCTGGCCGATGCGCTGTATAGCCAAATTGCCATGCACGCCGAGTATGGCGGCGTGGTGCCCGAGCTTGCCTCACGGGACCACACGCGCAAGCTGCTCCCTTTGATTGAGCAAGTGTTAAGTGATGCCAGGCTAACAAGAAACGATTTAGAGGGTATTGCCTATACCGCAGGCCCGGGGTTGGTAGGCGCGCTCATGGTGGGTGCCAGCACGGCCCACGGCATGGCCCGTGCACTGGGCATTCCGGTATTGGGCGTACACCACATGGAAGGTCATCTACTCGCTCCCATGCTGGAAGACGATGCGCCAGCGTTTCCTTTTGTGGCCCTACTGGTATCTGGCGGCCATACCCAGTTGGTGGAAGTCCAAGGACTTGGAAGCTATCAGCTATTGGGTGAATCCGTTGATGATGCGGCCGGTGAAGCGTTTGATAAAGCCGCTAAAATGCTCGGCCTTGCTTATCCCGGCGGCCCGCTGGTGGCCAAGCTTGCCGAACAGGGCGACCCCAAACGATTTCGTTTTCCACGCCCGATGACTGACCGGCCGGGGCTTAATTTCAGTTTCTCAGGGTTAAAAACGCATACCTTAACGGCCATACGCCAGTTGGAAGCGGCTGGCGAGCTTGACGAGCAGGCGCGCGCTGATGTGGCCCGCGCCTTTGAAGAAGCCGTGGTCGATACACTGGTCATCAAATGCCGCCGGGCGCTGGACCAAACGGGGTTAAAACGGCTGGTGGTGGCTGGCGGGGTGAGCGCCAATCACCGGTTGCGTGAGCGCCTGGCCCTTGAGTGTCAAAAACGTCAGGCAAAGGCCTACTATCCTCGCGGCCGGTTCTGTACAGATAACGGCGCCATGATCGCGTACGTGGGCGCGCAGCGCCTGGCCGCTGGCGAACAGGACAAGGATGGCGTTATGCAGGCTACGCCGCGCTGGCCGCTTGATCAGTTGACGCCTCCCAACGCCGAATAATTAGCGACGCCCCAGGCGCGGCTCATCGCCGCGTCTTAATCTGCGAATATTAAGCCCATGACGCAGCAGCACCAGCAGGCTCAAACCGCCCACTACGCCCACATAAGCAGGCGCCAGCCAGATACAGGCAAGCGGCGCCACCAGCGCGCTTAACAAGGAAGCCATTGCCGCGGTTTTTAAGCGCCACGCCAGCAAGGTCCACACCCCCACGCTCACCAGTGCAACACCCGGGGTCAGCACCAGCAACACGCCCAGCGCGCTGGCGACGGCCTTTCCACCACGAAATCCATACCATACCGGGTAGCTATGCCCCAGTAATACCGCCAGCCCAATCAGCCCCTGCCAACTGACCGGTAACGCCATTAATTTACTGGCAAGCACTATGGGTACGCCTTTTAACGCATCCAGCAAAAGCGTGGCGCCCGCCAGGCGCGGCCCATAAAGGCGTAACACGTTAGAAAAACCGGGATTACCGGAGCCACAGCGACGAGGATCGCCCACTCCCGCTATCCGGCAAACACTAATCGCTGCCAGCCAACTGCCGCTTAAATAGCCGAACACTAACCACGCCATGGCGCCTTTTCCATCCTACTGTCGTTTCGTTTCATCCTAACGTACAATCGCCCGCTTGTTGTCGCCGAGGAAGAGCTTGTGGACCGCATTTTGATCGAAGCACTCAAGGTAGACACCGTGATTGGTGTTTACGATTGGGAACGCACCATCCAACAGTCGCTTAGCCTGGACTTAACCCTGGCGACCGATATTCGCCCGGCTGCCGCTACTGACGATTTAAGCTTAACGCTAGACTATGCGGCTATCTGCCAGCGTATCCAACGATTCGCTGACACGCATCAATTCGCGCTGGTGGAGACCTTCGCGGAACGCTTGGCTGACTGCCTGCGCAGCGAGTTTTCCATTACCTGGTTACGCTTGCGGGTGCGTAAACCCGGCGCGGTGCCGCAAGCGGCGAGCGTAGGCCTTGAAATTACACGTGGCGAGCTACCGGAGGCCACAAGGACATAATCTCATGAGCCTGGTTACCGTCAGTTTAGGCAGCAATATTGATCCTGTGCGTCATATCCGCCTGTGTCTCGATGCACTTTTCGATACCTTCGGGCCTTTAAACGTCTCGCGCGTTTTTGAAAGCGAGCCGGTTGGTTTTAGCGATACCCGTAATTTTTACAACCTGGTCGTGGCCTTCGAAAGTAACTGGTCGCCGAGTGAATTACAGGCATGGGCCAAGGCTTTGGAAATTATTCATGGCCGTAAGCAGGGCTTGGACAAATACAGCCCTAAAGCGCTGGATATCGACCTGCTAACAGTGGGCAACCTGCAGGGCGTCGTTGAAGGTGTTGCACTGCCCCGCGCCGAGATGACCGAAAGCGCATTCGTGTTACAGCCCTTGGCGGAGCTGCTACCTAACGAACGGCACCCGGCTTGCAACACGCCTTACGCCACACTTTGGAATAATTTTTCGCTGGGAAATCAGCGGCTTTGGGCGGTAGATTTTACCTGGGGTAGCGCCTGGATATCGCACGCGGAGCCTGCGCTCTGTACGTCCCTGGCTCGCTAAACCTCTTTTGATTGGCTAATCATTCGCTTAACGCATCACTGACTGCTTGCTGGCGCTGTTTACGTAGCGCTTGGCCTAATTCAGCCCCCTTGAATCCTTGAGCGATGAGCCCCTGCGGGCTAACGCTGCGTGCCGCCAGCCAAGCAGCCTGTAGCGGCTGGGCATAATTTTTTTCAATAACACCGGCACTTTCAATCACACCGACACTTTCAACCACACTGACTAACGTGAGCTGTGTGGCGACCTGGTCAGGCTTACGAAAACCATCCAGGCGTTCCAGCCAATGCAGCACGGCTATCGCCTCTAAAGGCTCTTTTAGCAACGACAGGGTCAACGCGACATAGCGTGCCAACTGCGCTACGGCATTGGGTAAACGTAGCGTTGACGCCAATGCCTCGCGACCCGCATCGTCCAGCACACTCACCAGTAATGCATAGCGCCAATGTGCCAGCGGCGTTGAGCTATCGTCAGGCACGTATTGCAGTGCGGCCAAGCCGCTCTGCAGTTTTTCTGCTGAGAACGGCCACCATATTGCCAGCGCTTCACACTGCGCCAACGTCGTGAAGTAAGCTTCGGGGCTGGGTTCACCCAAGGCTTTTTCGGTTTCGACCCATACCCGTTCAGCGGCTAAATGCTCAAGCTCACCACTGCGGCTAACCTCGGTCATCAGTGCCAAGGTTTCAGAGGCGATAGAGAACCCCAGCGACGCATAGCGGGCTAAAAAACGTGCCGTACGCAGCACCCGCAGCGGGTCTTCACCAAACGCAGAGGAAATATGCCGCAGCACGCGTTGTTCGATATCCTTCTGGCCATCAAAGGGGTCAATCAGCGGCCCATCGACCCGTTGCGCAATGGCATTCACGGTCAGGTCGCGGCGCAGCAAATCCTCTTCCAGCGTTACTTCGGGGCTGGCATGCACTTCAAACCCCGAATATCCGTGTCCGGTTTTTCGCTCCGTACGCGCCAGCGCATACTCCTCCGCTGTATCAGGGTGCAAAAACACCGGAAAATCTCGCCCCACCGGCTTAAAGCCGCGCTGGCGCATAGCCTCTGGGGTAGCGCCCACCACCACCCAGTCGTTGTCATACACTGGCCAGCCCAGCAGCGCATCGCGAACAGCGCCGCCCACGCGGTATACGTCCAGCCCGGCAATGCGCGGATCATTTGAGTGCGCCATCACTACCGCCCTCCTCGTTGCTGGCTGGGTACGCTCATTCGCTCACCGGTATCTATATTAAGCGCGGTTAACGCCCCACCCCACACGCAGCCCGTATCCAACGCGTCTACCCGAACCCTGGCACCCCGCGTCTTTCCTTCTAGCGCGGCCCAGTGCCCAAACAGGAGATGTGGGTCGTCGTCACGGGCATACTGAAACCACGGCGCAAAGCCAGGCGGGGTGCTAGCGAGGCCCTCTTTAGCAGCAAACTCCAGCCGCCCTTGGCTGTCAATAAAGCGCATACGTGCCATAGCGTTAACAATAAAGCGCAGCCGGTCCATTCCCTCCAGGTCCTCTCGCCAACGATCAGGCTGATTACCAAAAAGCTCGGTCAAGAAATGCCCTGACTGCTCGCTGGCAAGCGCTTGCTCGACCTCACGGCTATAAGCGACAGCCTGCTCTATGCGCCACTGAGGCAGCAAACCGGCATGCGTCATTAGGGTATTCCCTTGCTGCACTGCAAGCGGCTGGCACTGCAGCCAATCCAGCAGTTGCTCGCGATCTGGCGCATTAAGAATATCGTTGAGGGTGTCGTGCTTTTTTTGCCTGCCGCCGCCACGCGCGACCACCAACAGATGAAAGTCGTGGTTGCCCAGCACACAGCGTACCGAGCCGCCCAGTGCGTGCGCTTCGCGTAAACACTCAAGGGAGCCTGGCCCACGGTTGATCACATCGCCCACCAGCCACAAAGTGTCGTGCGAGGGATTAAAGTTCAGGGCTTCAAGTAGCGTCATAAACTCGGCGTAGCAGCCATGCAAATCGCCAATCGCGTAGGTACTCATGCGCGGGCCTTATATAAACGAGGGCATTAAACATGCATATTAAAACGCGCACATTACACATGCTGCGCGGTGTACGATTGCGCTCTGAGCGCCTGTCCTGGCAAGAGCCCCATACCAAACCAGCACTGTCTGGCCGTCAGACTGAACGCAACAATGCTTTAATGCAGTATTCACGATGGTGATCACTAACGTTAGTGCAACTGACGCGGCACAGCCAAGCGAAAAGGCGCTACGGGCACTTCAAAGGCACGCTGGGTATAGGTGTTCAACAACGTATAGGCACCTTCCATCACGCCCACCGGTGTTTGCAAAATCGCCCGACTGGTATAGCGAAAGCGCTGACCGGGGCCGATCAATGGCTGCTGCCCGACCACGCCCTTACCGCGCACTTCCTGACTATCGCCGTTGCCCTAGGTGATTTTCCAGTAACGTGCCATCAGCTGTACGCTATGCGGGCTTTGATTATGCACCGTCACGGTATAGCTAAATACGTAGCGTGATTCCACGTCGCTGGACTCTTCGGCACAATATTCAGGCGTTACACTGACGTCGATGGCTAAACCACTCACCCGTTTTCACTCCCATCACTACCTGGCCTTTCATCAGCAGCCACACGGTTAGCAATGGTTACATACTCAGCAACCGTTAGCGTTTGCGGGCGGCGCGTGGGGTCAATACCCAGCGCTTCTAACGTTTCAGGACTGACGCGTCCTTTAAAGTTATTACGTAAGGTTTTACGGCGTTGGCCAAAGGCTAGCTTTACCAGCTCAAACAGGAGTGCCGGGTCGTCGGCTACGTGCGGAAAACTTGCGTGCGGCGTGAGGCGCACAATGGCAGAGTCGACGTTAGGCCGGGGCACAAAGGCCTCGGGCGGTACGATAAACAGCTGGTCAACGTGGCAGTAGTACTGCGCCATCACAGAAAGCCGCCCCCAATCCGTACCGCCTGGCTGGGCAGCCAGCCGCTCAACGACCTCTTTTTGGAGCATGAAGTGCATGTCGGCAACCGCATTACCGGCCGTAAGTAGATGCACGATCAGAGGTGTTGAGATGTTATAGGGCAGATTGCCGACGACACGCAGGGCGGGGCCATCGCCTTTCAGCGCCGCGAAGTCAAACTTCAGCGCATCACCTTCATGGATAATAAAGTCGGGGTAGTTGAAGAACTGCACGCGTAGACCAGGAATCAAATCGCGGTCCAGCTCAATCACCTCAAGCTTCCCTGCCGCCTCAAGCAGTGGCGCGGTCAGCGCGCCTTGGCCCGGCCCAATTTCAACAAGACGGTCGCCTTCCCGCGGCCCAATAGAGCGCACAATACGCGAGATGATACCCAGGTCACGTAGAAAGTTTTGACCGAAGCGTTTGCGAGCACGGTGCTGCTGGGGCACTTGAGACATCTAACAGAATTCCTTGGAGGTATTTTTCAATCGTGGAGGCGTTACGCCTGGCGGGCCGTTTGGGCGCGCTGTTCGGCAAGACGCCGAGCAAGCGATAGTGCAACGCGCAGGCTACCAGGGTCAGCCACGCCTTTACCCGCGAGGTCAAGCGCGGTGCCGTGGTCTACCGACGTACGCACTAGCGGCAAGCCCAGCGTGATATTAGCAGCTTGACCAAAGCCAGCATACTTAAGTACGGCCAAGCCCTGGTCATGGTACATCGCCAGCACGGCATCAACACCCGCCAAGTGGCGAGGCGTAAACAGCGTATCGGCAGGAAAAGGGCCTTGAATATCCAGCCCTTGCGCACGCAGGGATTCAAGTACGGGGATAATCGTCTCTTGCTCTTCATGGCCCAAATGGCCATCTTCGCCCGCGTGAGGATTTAGCCCGCACACGGCAATACGCGGCGAGGCAATACCAAACTGATGCACCAGATCATCGGCCAGCAAGCGGCTAATCCGGGTTACCCGCGCGACGGTAATCGCATCGGCAACCTGGCGCAGCGGCAAGTGTGTGGTGACCAATGCAACGCGAAGATCACCACTGCCTTGCCAGTCCGCTGCGTTGGCGTGTAACGCGGCATCGGTTGCCAGCATCATCACGACCTCATCAACACCGCAGGCATCACGCAACCACTCTGTATGCCCTGTAAATCCTGGGTAGCCACCTTCAATGATGACGCCTTTATGCAGCGGTGCAGTGACAATAGCGGCTGCCTGGCCTGCCTGACAGGCCGCCACGGCCAGCTCAAGCGTGGCAAGCACATACCCTGCATTGGCAGGGTTAAGCACGCCAGGCGTTGCGGACTCATTCAACGCTACGGGCCAAACGGGTAACTGCCCCGCGCAAGCGGCTACTTCCTGGCCTGGGCTTGTTTCCACCAGTGCCACATCAAGCCCTAGCGCAGCGGCCCGCTGGCGCAACATATCAACATCACCAATGGCGACGGCCTGCGCCGGCAGATGGCCCTGCGCGGCCAGCATAAGCACTAGTTCAGGCCCAATACCCGCAGGCTCTCCCGTGGTGATCAGCAGCGGAAGGTCAGCGATTTGGCTCATTTAAAGGCGAACATCCACAAAGGCTTCCGCGCGAATTTCCTGCTGCCAGACTTGCAGTTCTTCATTGGCGCGGCGCTGGAAAATGGCCTGACGCACTTGCTCCTGGCGGCTCTCATTGGTCACGTTCTGACGACGACGCTCTTCAACTTCAATCACGTGGTAGCCGAACTGTGAGCGCACTGGCTCGGAGATTTGGTTAACGTTCAGCGTCTGCAATGCTTCCTCAAACGCCGGTACGGTTTGGCCAGGACGCACCCAACCCAGCTCGCCACCGTTAAGCGCACTACCGCTGTCGTCACTAAACTCACGTGCTACGGAGGCAAAGTCAGCGCCTTGCTGTAAACGCTGACGCACCTCCTGGGCCCGGGCACGCGCCTGCTCTTCACTGCGCGTTGGCGTTAGCTCAACCAGTACGTGACGTGCGCGGATCTCTTCGACAAACGCCTGATCGCTATTTTGATTGCCCTGTTGATCAAGCACGCGCTGAACATCACGGTCGCTGACCGATACGCGCTGGCCAACCTGGCGCTGCTGCACTTGACGCATCAACATTTCACGACGAATGTCTTCACGCACCTCAGCAAGCGTCATGCCATCGGCTTCTACCGCGTTTGCGAACTGATCCAACGTCATATTGTTGGATTCAGCAATCGTACGCAGCTGACGGTTCAGCTCGGTATCATCGATGCTTAGATTGCTGCGATTTGCCAGCTGTAACTGGATTTCATCCAGTATCATCCGTTCAAGCACTTGCGCCTGAAGCGCAGAGCCTGGCGGAAGCGAGCCTCCCTGAGCTTGCGCTTGCTGCTCTATCTGAGCAACACGATCGTCGAGCTCACTGCGCATAATAACGCCATCGTTAACCACAGCAACGATGCTATCGATCGGCTGGCGCTGGGTGGACTCAAAATTCTGCGCTTGCGTGACCAGTGGAGCGGCAAGCGTGCCTGCGCCCATGCACAGCGCGATAACGCTCGCGGCCGACATCGTTTTTGCATGAGCTAGCAGCATATTTCTGGTTTTCATAAAAAGTCTCTTTCAGTCGCCATTCAAGAACGTCGTTACAAGGGAGTAGGACGGTAACCAGGAATGGTCCGTTCAAAATAGCTGTCAGCCTCTTGGCCAACGCCGCCCAAGCCACGGAATACAAAGCGTAAAAATAGCCCGCGATCGTTGAAGTCATCTGCAACACGCGCAGTGTCGTTATCATCCACCCACTCGCGCCAAACAAGCTGCACGCCGTAGCAGCAGTCGTTCCATTGTACCCCTGCCAGTTTTTCAAGCGCACGATCATTGGTTTGGTCGTGAAGATACCGGCCTATCAGATCCACCCTTGGGCTGGTTTTCCAGGCAAATGACACGTCCCACTCTTCGCGGTTGTAATCACGAAAGCCATCATCGCCTGGTAACGTATCAGGGTCGAAGCCTTCGATCTCCCAACGGTAACCCAGGTTCACTACATGGCCTTCAGGGTGCCGATAACGCAGGTCAAAGCGAGTACGTTCCGTCTTTTCACGGTGATCATCGTAAAGCCATTCGTAGCCGGTACTCCAGCGATCATTGATCTGCCAGTCCAGCCGGGTTACCAGAGGCGAACGATCACGCGTGGCCTGATAGTAACGCTGCGGGTTAACGTAAGGGTCTTCTTCTGGCCGCGCTGGCAGGGTATCCGGGTCTCCGTCACTATCAATACGGCGGTCCGAAAAATAGAGACTTTGCCCGATACCGAATGTTAGACGATCACGGCCACTGTCATCTTCGATAAAGCGCGTCTGCACACCCACTGACACACGGTTAAGATCGCCGACCCGATCCCCGCCGGAGAAGCGGTGGGGCGACCACAGTTGGTCCCACGAGAAAGCCCGCTCACGACTATCGAAATCGGGTAGCTGGGTCTGGTTCTTGCGGGGTACATAGGCATAGTTAAACCGCGGCTCCAGCGTTTGCCGGTAGCCGCGATTTCCAAGCTCCAGTTCACGCTCAAATACCAGGCCGCCATCCACCGACGTCACCGGCACCGTTCGGCTTGGTGAGGTACTGCGCTCCGTTTCACGGTCACCGTAGTCCAGCTCGTAAGCGGTATACCAAAGCTCAGCCCGTGGTTCGATATATCCCCAGGGCTTTTCTTCGCGCCAGCCGACGGCCGGCGTTAAATGTAGACGCGTGCCGGTTGCCGCCTCACGCTCCGGCACCAGCCGTTCATCCACGTCACGCCAAAAATAGGTCGCGTTGGAGCGCCATTCGCTGAAGAAGCCACTGCCTAGCTGCCAACTGGAATTCGCGGTCAAACTGGGCAAGCGGTAGAACGGCTTATCGGAGTCGCTAAGCGGGTCTTCAAGGCGCTGAAAGCCTTGCGCCCTGGCATCGAGATACCACTGGTCACCCTGATAATCTATCTGGGCAAGCCGCTCAAGGCTTACGCGGTCGCTCCCTCCAAACTCATCACCGAAGTCGTCGAAATAGCGGCCGTCACTGGAAGCGCCATAGCGCAACCGATAATTGCTGCGGCTGTTGACTCGGCCCGCATGGCGCGCATCGACATACCAACGGGTTTCGCCAGCAAAGCGGTCACTACCACTGTTACCTCCGTCGTCCCTACTTAAGTAGCCCCCCTCAATGGTTCCCTCGCTTTCCGAAAACAGGTAGCGGTATTCACCGTTGAGCAGCAACCCACGGTCACTCATCCAACGCGGCGTAATGGTGGCGTCGTGATTAGGGGCGATATTCCAGTAAAACGGCTGTGCGTAATTAAATCCATCTGACGAAAACCCGATAGCCGGGGACAACAGCCCCGTGTGACGCTTATCGTCGATAGGGAAGCGCAACCACGGCCAGTAAAAAACAGGCACGTCTTTTACTTTTAAGCGGGCATTCGTCGCGGTACCAAACCCCGACTCCTGATTTAGGCGTATATCACTGCTCACCAGCTCCCAGGTATTGGCGCCGGGCTCACAGGTCGTAAAGGTGGCATCTCGCAAGCGATACTGAGACTCGCCTGTTTGCTCAAGCTGACTTGCCTGGCCACGCAAACGCTCTTCATACAGCACATAGTGGCTGTTACGCACACTCGCGCGATCTTCATTGAGCATTAAGGTGGCGCTGTCGCCACGCACCAACGCTTGGCCATCACGCAAAGCGAGATTACCCTCAGCATCCACCTGCTCACGGTTTGCGGGTAAATAAATGCGTTCGGCTTCTAATTCCGAATTACCACGTCGCAATACCACATCGCCTCGCAGCAATGCCTCGCCATCGGCGGCGTAATCTACATCCTGGGTTTCAACTGACAGCGTTTCCGGGTTCTGCTCTACAGGCAACCGGTAGCTGGGCATCACGTATCGGCCACGGCACAACTGTTGTGACGCTTCATCTCCTTCCCAGGCCTGCCAGTCAAGCGCTTGTGCGGGCAGCGCTTGATTCTGCGCCACCACCGAGAACGAGGCGCTAGCGAGCAAACTGCCCATCAGCGTATGCGCAACCGGTATGATGCGCGAAAATCGCTTGCCCATGTTCGTTATCCTTGGCATCCAGAATAGGTATTATACAGCCCGCATGATGCCCGACCAGCAAGGAGCTTGCATGTCCTCTTTACGGATTGATGCCCTCACCCGATGGGCCGCAGAACAAAACAGCCTAAATCCGGCGTTGATTACCCTCTCACCAGCGGGCGGCGACGCCAGCTTTCGGGGCTATTTTCGTCTAACACTACCTAATGGCGACACCCAAATAGTCATGGATGCACCGCCTGCTCAAGAGGATTCAGCCCCTTTTGTTACCATTGGCCACCGCTGGTACGCGGCGGGCTTACCCGTTCCCCAAATTTATGCCGCGAATTTAGACGACGGTTTTTTACTGCTGGACGATTTAGGCAGTACCCCCATGCAGGACCGGTTTACCGATAGTGCTGCGGTGATTCAGTATCATGAAAAAGCACTGGGCTTGATTGCCGAGCTGCAAAACAGGGCCAGCCCAACCGCGCTTCCCGACTATGATGCTGCGCTATTGGCTCGTGAACTCGATCTGTTCCCTGAGTGGTGCATGGATAAGTGGCTGACGCTAACTTGCCCATCAAGCTGGGAGGCACTGCGCACAGACCTTATTCACCGGGCGCTTCAACAACCGACGGTTAGCGTTCACCGTGATTTTGATGCCATGAACATCATGATCAACCATGACCGCTTATATATGATCGACTTTCAGGACGCCGTGGCAGGGCCGATTAGCTACGACGTTATTTCCTTGCTGCGAGGCCGCTATTGGCGCTTTAGTGCGACCCAATTCGCCGAACTGGCCACCCTGTTCTATCGCCAGGCCCGCAGCGATGGGCGCCTGTCCAGTGTACTAACAGAGGCCGACTTTATTACCCAGTGCCACGCCATGGCCGCTCAGCGTTCGTTAAAAGTGTTGGGGATTTTTTGTCGGTTAACGCTACGTGACCACAAACAAGGCTACCTGGCACGCTTACCCCACTTCCTGGATCACCTTGAAGATAGCCTGAATGGCCTGCCCGAACATGCCGCCTTTGCCAACTGGGTAAGGCTCACGCTGCGCCCAGCCATTCTGCAACGCCTGGCGGAAGAGCATCCATGAAAGCGATGATATTAGCGGCCGGTTTAGGCAAGCGGATGCGCCCGTTAACCGACCACTGCCCCAAGCCCCTGCTCCCGGTCGCAGGGAAGCCGCTGATCGTTCATCACCTGGAGCGGCTTCAGCGGGCAGGTATTGAAGACGTCATTATTAATGTGAGCTATCGCGCCGAGCAAATCATTCAAGCGATAGGCGATGGCCGGGCCTACGGTGTCAATATTCAGTGGAGCCATGAGGCCACGCCGCTTGAAACGGGCGGAGGCATTCAAAAGGCGCTACCGCAGCTGGGCGAGGAACCCTTTCTGCTGGTCAATGGTGATGTGTGGTGTGACTACCTGCCCGCCAACACTCAGCTAAAAAGGGGCGATCTGGCGCACCTGATACTGGTGAATAACCCTGACCATCATCCTGAAGGCGACTTTGCCCTGGATAAGGGGCGCGTTCTTAATCAAGGCGCACAGCGCTATACCTATGCCGGTGTCAGCATTATTCATCCCAGGCTGTTGGCTGGCCAGCCCACCGAGGCGTTTGCGCTCGCGCCACTATTAAAAAATGCGATGCATGAACAGCAGGTGTCAGGGGAACACTTCGCAGGACACTGGGTTGATGTAGGAACACCCGAACGCCTTGTCGCCCTGGAGCACTTTTTAAGCCAGTAAATCCCCTCGTTATAAGAAAGCCCAGAGTGGGGATTCAAACAGTGCGCCCAGGCAAAGAAATGTTATGCTGCGCGACTTACCTGTCGTCGCCAAGATAAGGAGAGCCACGTGAAAGCAAGGGTAAAATGGACGGATGGCCGTCAATTTATCGCCGAGTCGGGCAGCGGGCACAGCGTTGTGATTGATGGCCCACCCGACCACGGCGGCCGCAATACCGGGCCTCGTCCCATGGAAATGCTGCTGATGGGCATGGGCAGTTGCACGGCGTTTGATATCCTGAATATTCTCGATAAAGCCCGTGCTGATGTGACCGACTGTGTTGCCAAACTGGATGCTGATCGCGCCGATGAAGTGCCTGCCGTATTCACCAAAATTCATGTTCACTTCGTGGTCACAGGCCGAGCGCTAAAAGAGAAGCAAGTTGCACGTGCCGTAGAGCTTTCCGCCGAAAAGTACTGCAGTGCGTCCATTATGCTTGTCAAAGGCGGTGTTGAAATTACGCACTCCTTTGAAATTGTAGAGGCTTGAGGCAGAGCGACGACGCTCGCTCCTTCGGCCTACGATGCAGCACAGCGAAAAAAAATGCCCTGCCCGGATGCATCCCCTGCCCCGGCCGGGCATAATACGCCTCCTTGTATTCCCCCTGACTGCCCTGCAAGTGCTTTTAGAACATGCGCACCACGTATGGCATTAGGTTTTTCTCGGTTCCGGCGCTGGCTCGTCGGGGTGTCTTCATCAGCCATAGGGAGGTTCGGACATGACAGATAGTCTCCGACTCCACGGGTTCAATAACCTGACCAGCTCGCTGAGCTTTAATATTTACGACATCTGCTATGCCAAGACCGAAGAGCAACGTACCGCTTATATCGACTATATCGATGAGCTGTACAACGCCGAACGGCTGACGCAAATTTTGAAGGATGTCACCAATATTATCGGTGCGCATGTGTTGAATATTGCCCGTCAAGATTATGAACCTCACGGGGCAAGCGTCACCATTCTCATTGCTGAACATGAGCTTGATGAAGCCAACCCTGAAAACACAGAACCAGGCCCTGGTCCGCTGCCTGAAACCGTGGTTGCCCATCTGGATAAGAGCCATGTCACCGTACATAGCTACCCGGAATCGCATCCTGACAACGGCATCAGCACCTTCCGTCTGGATATCGACGTATCAACGTGTGGGCATATCAGCCCGCTGAAAGCGCTGAACTATCTGATTCACAGCTTTGATTCTGATATCGTCACCATGGATTACCGTGTGCGCGGCTTCACCCGGGACGTCGACGGTAAAAAGCTGTTCATCGATCACGAGATCGCCTCGATCCAGGATTACCTAGCGGAAGATACCAAGCAGGCGTATCAGATGATGGACGTGAACGTGTATCAGGACAACATGTTCCATACCAAGATGCTGCTGAAAGACTTCGAGCTCGACAATTACCTGTTCGGCAAGTCGCGTCGCGACATTACGTTTGAAGAAGCCCGCGATATCGAAAGCCGCCTGCGCAAAGAGATGCTGGAAATCTTCTACTCACGTAACCTGGAGTAACGCCTGAGTAGCTAACAACAGCCACAAAGAAGCCGGCATCGCGCCGGCTTCTTTGTATCTAAAAAACCGTATCTAATAGAAACCTTCATCCCCTTCAGGGCGCGTTTTAAAGCGCCGATGCAGCCACAGGTACTGCTCGGGGTGCTTGCGAATGGCACGCTCAATAAACTGATTAACCCGCGTTGCGTCGTTAACTTCATCGTTACTGGGAAAGTTTTCAAACGCAGGTAGGCACTCAATCGTATAGGTGCGGTTATCCGGGTTGCGATGAAACATCAGCGGCACCACCGGCGCGCCTGTCATACGGGCGATTTTAGACGTTAGCCGAATGGTGGCCGCCTGCTGACCAAACAAGGGGGCAAATACACTGACATCCGGCCCAAAGTCCTGGTCGGGTGAATACCAGACAATATGCCCTGCCTTGATACGTCGCACCACGCCGCGCAGATCGTGTCGATCTATCGCCTGGCCGAAAATACGTGAACGAGCACGCGTCATAAAGCGCTCGAAAAGCGGGTTATTATGCGGGCGATATACGACATCCGCCGGAAAGAACAGCGAATGCAGCGCGCCCCCCAAATCAAGCGTTGAGAAGTGGATCCCGACGACCAACACCCCCTTGCCTTGGGCTTTGGCATGCGCCAAGTGCTCCTGACCATGGTACGCCACTCGATGACGAAATCCTTCTGCCTCCCGACACCAGCCAGTCGCGGTTTCCACTAAGCCAATACCGTTAGCAATAAAGGTATCTCTCACCAACTTTCGTTGTTCATCGGCACTCTTTTCCGGGAAGCAAAGCGCCAGGTTGGTGGCCGTAATGACCCGCCGCCGTTTGGCAAAGCACCATGCCAATAGCCCAATGACCTTGCCTACCCAAAGCTTAATACTCCAAGGTAACCAAGCCGCGATATACATCGCACCGATGGCAAGCCAGGTTCCCCAGTAGCGTGGGTGAGCAAACGACGCTGGATACTCTTTTTTCGACATACGTACCACCTAAACTGAAGACTCTTGATAACGTCTGGGTACGCGTGGCAACACCCCGGTAAGCAGGGTATAGCTGATCGTATCGCAGTAGCGTGCAACCTCATCGACGGCTAACACTGCCCCATTGCTGGCCGTTCCCCAGAGCACCACCTCGCTGCCAATGGCAGCATCTTGTATATCGGTCACATCAACGGTCAACATATCCATCGACACTTTGCCGGCAATAGCACACCGCTGCCCATTGACCAGTACCGGCGTACCATCCATCGCATGGCGGTCATAACCATCGCCGTAACCTGCGGCCACCACCGCAATACGTGACCGGCGCGGGGCGCGCCAGCGCCCTCCGTAGCCGACGGGTTCACCTTCGTTAATCTCTCGCAAACCGATAATTTCCGAACGCAGACTCATGACCGGACGTAATTGCTGCGTGGTTGGGGTGGCCACTTCCAATGGGTCACTGCCATAGAGCATGATGCCTGGTCGGTTCCAGTCACCATGGGCGTCAGGCCAGGCAAGCGTCGCCGGTGAATTAGCTAAACACAAAGGCGCATCAAGCGCCTTGGCCAAGGCCTTTAAACTCAACAGCTGCTGATTAAAATAGTGGCCGTCGCTGGCATCAGCGGTCGCAAAATGGCTCATTAAATGCAGCGCCGTGACCTGTGGTGCATTGGCCAGGCGCTGCCAGACCGCTTCCGCCTCCGCGAGGCCAAACCCCAGCCGATGCATACCCGAATCGACTTTTAACCAAACGGGAATGGGTTGGCTTGGCGAAAATGCCAGCAGCGCGTCTACCTGCCATGCGCTATGAATGGCGGTCCACAGTGCGTAGCGCTCCACCAGCGGTAACTCATCGGCGCTAAAGATACCTTCTAACAACACAATAGGTTTGCTGATGCCGCTGTTACGTAGCGCAATCGCTTCTTCGATACACGCCACCGCAAACGCCGGGACGTGGCTTTCCAGCGCGTGAGCACACGCTACAGCGCCGTGACCATAGGCATCCGCTTTGATAACCGCCACCGAGCGGCTTTGTGGCGCGCAGCGGCACGCCAACTGATAGTTGTGACGCAGAGCATCCAAATCGATATGGGCCGCTAGCGGGCGCATTGCGTATCTCGCTTATACATAATAAGTCATCAAAAATAGCCCCTCTAACAACAACGCACCGAGTATAAACTCGGTGCGTTGAGGCCGTGCCTACGTAGCCACGCTGTCTTGGCTAGCTTTCGAAAATCGCCTCTAGCGACAGGCCTTGCTTTTCAAGCGTACGGCGTAGCTTCTTTAATGCCTCGACTTGAATCTGTCGTACACGCTCGCGTGTCAGGCCAATTTCAGCGCCGACCTCTTCCAGGGTGGCCGCCTCATGACCGCGCAAACCAAAACGACGCACGACCACTTCACGCTGTTTATCACTTAGCTCATCAAGCCAAAGATCCACGTGTTCACGCACATCACCATCTACCAGGCAACCTTCTGGGCCTTGAACATCATCATCGGCCAAGGTATCAATCAGCGGTTTATCACTCTCTCCACCCATGGGGTAGTCTACCGAGGAGACACGCTCATTGAGGCCAAGCATTTTCTTGACCGTATCAACCGGTTTGTCGAGATGCTCAGCAATCTCTTCAGCGGTCGCTTCATGGTCAAGTTTTTGTGTCAGCTCACGCGCGGCACGCAGATAAATATTAAGCTCTTTCACCACATGTATCGGCAGACGAATGGTGCGCGTTTGGTTCATTAGCGCGCGTTCAATGGTCTGTCGAATCCACCATGTTGCATAGGTTGAAAAGCGAAACCCACGCTCAGGGTCAAACTTTTCAACGGCACGAATAAGCCCTAAATTACCCTCTTCAATGAGATCCAGCAGCGTCAGCCCACGGTTTAGATAGCGCCGGGCAATTTTAACCACCAACCGCAGGTTAGACTCGATCATTCGAGAACGACCAAGCGGATCCCCCTTTCGCGCCAGGCGGCCATAATAGACCTCTTCTTCTGGCGTTAAGAGCGGCGAAAATCCTATTTCATTGAGGTAAATTTGCGTCGCATCCAGGCTTTGAGTCGATTGCCGGTCCTCACGTCCTAGTGCTTTCTCAAAAGCTTCCTCTTCCGCTGCGACATCATCGTCAGCGTTTTCCAACGCTTCTTCGGCAGCATCCAGGTCAACCTCCTGTAGGTCCTTCTCCAGCATACTCATGGCCTTACCCCCGTAGTATCGCCTGCCCGCCTTTTAATATTTAAAGGTAACCACGCTTACGTGTGCGTTACTGGTGTTATTATTTTTATGTGGGCCAGCTCGTAAGGGGCTGGCTCAACAAAACCTTGCCGCTACTCGCTTATCGGGTACTCCACTGATTAGCGTGCAGGTAAAAACTCCATAGGATCCTGAGGCTGACCATCACGGCGCACCTCAAAGTGCAGCCTAACGCTTTCTGCATCACTGTTTCCCATGGTGGCGATCACTTCGCCTGCTTCAACCACGTCATTTTCACTAACGTTTAAGCTGTCGTTATGCGCATAGGCACTTAGGAACTGATCGTTGTGTTTAAGAAGAATAAGATTACCGTACCCACGTACACCACTACCCGCATAAACGACAATACCAGGGCCTGCGGCTTTGACAGGTTGCCCCTTTTGTCCGGCGATATCAATCCCGGCGGTAATCGAATCACCTTCGCCGAAGTTACCCGTGACTTGCCCATCTGTCGGCCATTGCCAGTTGATCGTCTCTGCGGGCGTGAACGTACGCGATGAGCGGTCCGAACGTTCCACTGGAGCAGCCGCAGGTGTTTCGGATTGAGTAACCACCTGTTCCTCAGGCTCCGGTGCTGGGACCGCTTCTGGCTCAGGCTCAGGTTCAGGCCTTGGCTCGGTAGCAGCCACCTCGGGTTGAGAGGGAGATTCTTGCGGCGCACTGCTAGTTGACGCTACCTGCTGAGCACTTTCAACCGCTTGTTGTTCAGGGCGTTCAGCATTTAAACGCTGCCCGCGTTCAATCGCCGATTCATCAGGCAGTAGCCAATCAAGTTCCTGGTCGTTACTTGCTACTGCTGTCGCCTGCGGGTTGAGCCCGGTTGCGACAACGCCGCGCGATTCTCTCGGCGTGCTTTGCGCCTGATTTGCGGGCTGGGAATTATTGCCAGCCCCTGCCCCTTCACGTAATGCAATCATCTGTCCGGGGTGAATTTGGTAGGGCGCGTCAATATTGTTGATAGTGGCTAGCTGGCGGTAATCCAGATTATGCTGCCAAGCGATGCCATACAGGGTGTCGCCTGGTTTGACAGTGTATTGAGGCGAGTTTTCCACCACGCGACTCGCTTCACTCAAGTCACGTACTTGCGGGGTATTGTGCTGCTGATTGGCACACCCGCTAATTGCCAACACCAAGGCTGACATCATGAAGACTTTACGCATGCAAACCCTACTCCTTTTCAGCGCTGAGCCGTATTAGTTGAATCTAACGTGGTCGACTTCCCTGCCCGACGGTTCAATAGCATGACCAGCAATATACCAACGACCATCAGCAGCACCACGCCGATAATCTGCGCGGAAGCGCCGGTCAACGCCGCATAATCACTGGGCAGCAAATAACGATACTCCAGGGGTATCATTTGCCCGCTTGGGCCAACCTGATAACGCAACAGCTCGCGCCATGGCCACAGAACCGGCAACGAGCCAATAATAAACCCTAAAAGCAATTGCATCGTAAAGCCATGATGACGTCTTAACAGCCAGGATAATAGCCGCGAAAACAGCGCAAGGCCTATCACACATCCCATACCAAACAGCATAATAATAGTGATGTCGAAACTGCGAATAGCCCCCATTATCGTGCCGTAGAGCCCCATCGTGAGCAACAAAAAACTGCCCGACACGCCTGGCAACAACATGGCGCTAATCGCAATACACCCCGCCACCATCACAATCGTGGCTTCATTACCGAGCAATAGCACCAAGGGCATTAAGCTCGGTAACATTCTGGCTAACAGTAAACCGGCCAACAACGGAAATAAATACCAAAATTTCCAGCGGTCTCCCGCTTGAGCGACCACCATTCCAGAGGCGGCAACCAGCCCGAAAAAGAAGCCATCAAGCAGCAGAGGGTGCTCTTCCATCAGCCATAGCGCCAAGTGCGCCACGCTGACCAGGCTGATGCCGACACCGGCCAGCAAAGGAATCAAAAAGGCCAGGTTCAAGTGCTTAACGAGGGCACGCCACCCATCACGCTGCCAAACCACCAACGCGCCAGGACCAAACTGCTTAATGGTATTGATCAGCTCTTCATAAATGCCGGTAACAAAGGCAATCGTGCCCCCCGAAACTCCGGGTATGGCATCTGCGGCCCCCATCCCGGCACCTTTAAAAAAAATCCCCAAGGATTTACGCTTCAATCCACTACTCCTTGCAATAAAGGTACAAAACGCACGGGCTCAAGCCGCCGCTTCTCAAAAGCATTCCCAATGCGCTTTATCTGGGTAAGCCATTGGCTGCCATCAGGCGCTTCCAACGGCGCAATCAACACCCCATCGCGACTTAGTTGCTCAAGCAATATTTCAGGCAGTGTCTGCGCACAAGCCGTCAATAAAATAACATCGAACGGTGCTGCCGTTGACCAACCCTCGCCGCCATCGGCAACGGTTAGCGTTACCTCTGCGCCCAGGCGCCAAAGGCGATCACTCGCTCGCTCATGCAAGGCGTAAATACGCTCAATGGAATAAAGCTCCTTCACTAAGCGCGACAAAATCAGCGTTTGATACCCAGAGCCGGTCCCCACTTCCAATACACGGCGTGGCTCGGCTTTCACAACCAGTTCTGTCATCCGCGCCACGGTAAGCGGCTGTGATAACGTCTGCCCAAAGCCGATAGGCAGCGCCGTATCTTCATAGGCACGATGCGCCAAAGCCTCGTCAACAAACAGATGCCTGGGCTCGCCAGCCATCACATCAAGCACATCCGGGTGTCGAATCCCCTGTTCGATCAACCGATCAATCATGCGATCCCGGGTACGCTGAGAGGTCATTCCCCGCCCGCGCCGCTCAATGGGCGAAATATCAGGCAAAGGCATCCAACCAATCCTGTACGTCACAGCACGCAGGGTGGCGCGTCAAGTCGGTTTGCAGCGGCGTAATCGATACATACCCTGCCTCGATCGCTGCAAAATCGGTATCTTCACCGTCATCCGCATTGGCAGCAACCGGCGCAATCCAATAGCGCGTCCGCCCACGCGGGTCTTCGATCGCAAGCGGTTTTTCAGCCGGGCCACGATATCCAAGCCGGGTTACCTTAACGCCTTTGATGGCTTCCCACGGCACATCTGGAACGTTAACGTTGAGCAGCGTTCTGGGCGGCAAGGAGAGTTGATCAGCGGCACCAATCAGGCTGGATGCCACTTTCGCCGCGGTGTCAAAATAACGATCACCGCATAGCGACATGGCAATCGCGATCATGCCCAGGTTGCGCCCTTCCATGGCCGCGGCCACCGTGCCTGAATAGAGCACGTCATCGCCTAAATTGCCACCGTGGTTAATCCCTGAAATAACCAAATCAGGCCGCTCATCCCACACGCCATTGACGCCTAAGTAAACGCAGTCAGCGGGCGTACCATCCACGCTATAGAAACCATTTTCCAGCGCGGTTAATGAGAGCGGGCGCGATAATGTCAGCGAGTTACTTGCCCCGCTACGGTCACGGTCCGGGGCAACGACACGCAGCTTGGCATGAGCTTCCAGCGCATCATGTAACGCTTTCAGCCCTGGGGCGTAAACACCGTCGTCGTTAGAGAGCAGCAGTCGCCGCATTGATGCCTCCTTGTTGATCAACGTAATCTGGCGGCTTACGCCATATCCGGGTGATGAATGAGCTCACCGATAACGGCGGTAGCAAAACTGCCTCGGGGTAGTGCAAACGAGAGTAGCACGGCATCAGATTCCCAAGTGAGCTGGGGCGCCGTTAATCGCATACGCAGTGCTCTATGGGAGCGTTTCACACCGCTGGCTTCCAAACCTTTACACAACTCAGGATGCTGACGGGCTAGCTGCGCCTCGTAGCGCCCTGCGTCATCAACGGAGTTTTCACCAATGCCCCAAAGCGCCGCGGTTGGATGCACGTCCAGCTCAGCGGCACGCGTTATCAACGACTCGTCCACCGCGTCGACGCCGAATACGCTTTGGGTGCCGTCAAGCATCACGGTATCGCCTGGGATAGGCTGATGCCAGTTGCCGTCCGCCAAGCGAGCGCTTAGCAGCTCATTAAATAGAAAGCTTCGCGCAGTAGAGAGCAGCATTCCTTGGCGGTCGTCACGTTTGCGCCACCCCCGTGCGAGTAGTGCCTCGGCACGCTGTAAATTACGCGCCTCAGGGCCGAACCGCTGAGGGCCAAAATAGTTGGGTGCCCCGAGCTGGCAAAGCGCCTGCCAGCGATGAACGAAATCATCCGCTGTGATCGCGTCGCCACTCAATCGTAACGTAAACGCGTTGGTGCGATGAACGCCACGTTTTAGTTTGCGTGGATGACGCACGCTTTCAAGCACCGTGATGCCCAATCCACCCAGTGCTGATATCAAGTCAGCAGGCGCGTCACGCCCTGGCAAGTGAATGCTTAACCATTGGCGCGTCACGGCTATTCGGTCCTTCATGCCTGAATAGCCAATATCTCGCGGGGTCACACCGCATAATCGGCTGACACTCTTCACCACATCCAGCGTGGTCTGATTGCGTTTTTCAATCCGCAGCCAAAGATGCTCACCATGCGATTCGGGCGTGAAGTCCAGCTGCTCGTCAACCAAAAAATCCTCAGGTTGGGCCCGATAATGCCCCGGCTTGGGCGGCCCAAACGCAGCATCCAAAGAGCGTGCCCACTGAGGCAGCTTACTCATTCAACGCCTCAGGCCGGCCGAGTAAAACCACCGTTTCAGCAGCAATGCCTTCACCGCGCCCGGTAAACCCTAGCCGTTCCGTCGTGGTGGCCTTAACGTTTACCTGGCCCAAGGAAACACTCAAGGTGTCAGCAATGGTTTGACGCATTGTCACAATATGCGGCGCCATTTTGGGCGCTTGAGCCATCAGGGTCGCGTCCAGGTTTACAACTTCATAACCTTCCGCCCGAACCAGGCTCATCACATGGCGCAGCAGCATACGGCTATCAGCGCCTTTCCATTCGGGGTCGGTATCGGGAAAGTGATGACCAATATCACCCAGCGCGCAGGCGCCTAACAGCGCATCGCTGACCGCATGAAGCAGCACATCGCCATCGGAGTGTGCGACAAAGCCCTGTGAAAACGGCAACTTAACGCCACCAATCATTAAGTGGTCGCCGGGGCCGAACCGATGAACATCAAAGCCATGACCAATTCGCATTAAGCCTCCTGAGTAAACGTATCTGATTGTGCTGACAAAATGGCGGCGGCGAGGGCAAGGTCATTCGGATGCGTCACTTTTAAATTATCGCGCCGCCCGCTAACCAGTTGTGGCTGCCTACCCAGCGCCTCGACCGCTGACGCCTCATCGGTCACCATGCGTTTTTGATGCCGGGCACTCTCAAGTGCCTGGCGCAATAGCCCGTAATGAAACCCCTGGGGTGTCAGCGCATGCCAAAGCCCTTCCCGGGGTTCTGTACAGGTACTTTGTTGTTCGGCGTTGGCCCGCTTCATGGTATCTGCCACCGGCATCGCTAATAGCGCCCCGCCGGTGTGATGAGTCACCGCCTGATACAGGGCATGCAGGTCGTCCGTGGTAATACACGGGCGAGCCACATCGTGCACCATTACAATATCGTCATCCTGTGCGGGTATGGCATGTAGCGCATTGAGTACGCTATCCATGCGTTCAATGCCGCCCGTTACGCGCTGCCAGGCCGCAAAAGGAACCCATTCAGCCTGAAACCACTGATCATCGCTGTCCAGGCAGAGCACTAACGACGCCTTGGGAAACGCCTCGTAAAGTCGCGCCAGAGTGTGCACCAGTATTGGGCGCTCACCTAACATCAGGTACTGTTTGGGCTTATCGGCTCCCATGCGACGCCCTTGCCCGGCGGCAGGCACGATCAGCCAAAGCGTTTTTTTCACAGCCGCTTTCCTGACAGATTCACTGTTCGTTTACTCACTGTGCCGATTGCTCACGGTCTAGTCGTGGTTGGACCACCAAGCCTGCGTTAATACCTATCAATTCGGTCGTTATGGCGACACCCGGTACCCAGAAAAATTGTTCATCGCTACGCACCATGCCCATATCACTTCGGGCCCGCTCTTCAATAGCGTCCAGCCCGGTTTTAAGATCGGTGACCTCGGCCGCTAAGCGTGCGTTTCGCTCGCGCATGGGCAAGTTGGCCTCTTCCTGTGCAGCAACGCGCTGCTCGACTATTTGCAGGTCTCGCCAGCCGCCATTACCTAACCAAAGCGTGTACTGGAGCAAACCCAGTACGACAAGTAACGCTACCACAACCCATTTGTGCATCACCGATCTCCCAAGGCAGTAACGGCGCGCATTATGCCACTATGCAGAACCATCAGCGAGCCGCAGGCACTTTAAAAGGCAGCGCTTGAAAAGCCGCCTCACGATACGCGCTCACTTGGGCGCCCTCCGCCTGGCAAAATTGGGCAACACCCGCCGCCAAGCCAGAATGGCTCATATAGTGCAGCGAACGAACACGTTGAGGGGCGAAACCGCGTATTAACTTATGTTCCCCTTGGGTGCCTGGGTCAAAGCGCGTCAGCCCATTCTGCAAACAGTACTCAATGCCTTGGTAATAGCAGGCTTCAAAATGCAGACAATCGGCCTCCACTTCACTTCCCCAGTAGCGGCCATACAGCGTGCGCTCACCACGAAAATAGAGCGCTGATGCAACCGGTTGGCCATTCAACTGCGCTTGCACCAGCATCAGTGTTTCGGGCATGGTCTGGCGTAACCGTTCAAAAAAGGCATGATTTAAATAGGGCGAACGACCGCGCTCCAGATACGTCATTGAATAACAGCGATAGAAGTGCGTCATTGTTTCCTGGGTGATCTCCTGGCCCTCCAGGCGCACCACATTTAGCCCCTGTTCAGCCACCAAGCGCCGTTCACGCTTGATCATTTTTCGCCGTTTGGATGTCAGGCTTGCCAGGAAACCATCAAAGTCGCCAAAACCTGCGTCCTGCCACTGGAATTGAAGCCCTTCGCGGACGGTTAATTGGGGAAACTGCGCCTGCCAGGCCGTCACGTCATGCTCATCGGCAAACAATAAATGCCAGCTGGAGAGCGCCTCCTGGTGACAAAGCGTCTGCCAGGCTGACGCTAGCAGAGCACGGATAGCCTCAGCATTTAGATGGCTAGCAAGTAGCGTGCGTACCCCCGGAACGGGAGTAAACGGGATAGCGCTGAGCGCTTTAGGATAATAGGTGCCACCGGCTCTTTCGAACGCTTCCGCCCACCCCCAATCAAACACATACTCACCGTAAGAGTGATGTTTACGGTACATGGGCAGTGCGCCTACTAATTGGCCTGCTCGCCAAACGCAGGCATGGCAGGGCTCCCATCCTGTCTCACGCCTCACCGAGCCACTCGCCTCCAGCGCATGCAAAAATGCATGGCGCAGAAAAGGCTGATCGTGGCCGACCAAGGCATCCCACTGGCTTGCCTCAATATCTTCCATGGCAGATAGAGTAGAGAGTTCTAACGAGCACGCAGACATGATATCTCCCAAGAGCAAAGCGTTGGCGCCCTGTTATCCTGTCTTACTTTATCATTAACGCAGCGTTACCCTTACTATCGACTTAGCTATCGTCTTAACTATCACCTTAACTATCACCTTAACTACCGTCTTAGCCTTACGACACGAGCATTAACGTAGCGCTTACAAGCCACTATTGCGCCCCAAGACATCCAGGTACGGAAGATAAGGAGCGGTTATGCAGCACGATTTAACAGGTATCTTTAATGCCCAACGACACGCTGTTGATCAAACGCCTTTTCCAACGCTAAGTGTTCGTCGCGCACGATTGGCACGTTTAGCGCAAATGACCAAGCGCCATCAGCATGAGATTGTGCGGGCTATTCAAACGGACTTTGGCCAGCGTAGCGACACAGAAATCCACTTGGCGGAAATTAGTGCCGTGCTACAGGCCATAAGCTATGCGCGCCGTCACCTCTGGCGCTGGATGCGCCCCTGGCGCGTCGGTGTGCCTTGGCGCCTGTTACCGGCACAAGCACGCATAGCCCCGCAGCCATTGGGCATCGTTGGGGTTATTTCCCCCTGGAATTACCCGTGGAGTCTTGCGCTACTGCCCGTTATTGACGCCTTTGCCGCCGGTAATGTTGTCATGCTAAAGCCCAGTGAGCTAACACCTCACACCAGCACCTTGCTCGCTCGCTTGGCTTGCCAATATTTTACCCAAGATGAACTCGTCGTCATTCAAGGAGATGCATCGACCGCTCAGGCATTTAGCAAGCTTCCCTTTGATCACCTGGTGTTTACCGGTTCGACCAGCATTGGACGTCACGTGGCTAGTGCTGCGGCAGCCAACCTTACGCCAGTGACCCTGGAGCTAGGCGGTAAATCCCCCGCGCTGGTGGCAGGTGATGCCGATATAGACAAAGCGGCCACGGCCATTATATTCGGCAAGGGACTTAACGGTGGGCAAACGTGTTTGGCACCCGACTACGTTCTTGTAGAAAGCCGTCATCTTGAGTCCCTGGTTAGCGCACTAAGCCGTGCTATTGTCCAGCAGCGCCCTGATAGCAGAGAAGCAACCAGCCCGATCAATGATGCCCATCGCGCACGCGTAGAGGGCCTGCTGACAGAAGCCCGTGACCACGGCTGCCGAGTCATTGATCACGGCAACCATGCCCCTGCGCTGGTTATCGACCCCACCCAAACACTTTCTATGATGCACGAAGAGATTTTTGGCCGCGCGCTCCCCGTTATCGGTGTTAAAAATATGGAGGCGGCGATTGGGTTTGTGAATGCACGTCCGCACGCTCTAGTGGTATATGCGTTTACTAATGATAAAACGCTTCAAACGCGGTTACTGCAACAGACTCGTTCCGGTGCGCTTGTCTTTAATGAAACACTGCTCCATCACGCGGTCCCCACCTTACCGTTTGGCGGCATCGGTGAAAGTGGCATGGGGGCTTATCATGGGCGCCACGGTTTTGAGCGCTTTAGCCATTTACGTGGTGTGTTTTATCAAACAAAACACGCTACCAGCAGAATTTTGCAGCCGCCCTACCGGCGCTGGCTTATGAAACTGCTTCGTTTACGTTAAAGCTTATCCATTAGGGGCTGTTGGCGTTTCATTGCAGAGATATTGGCAAGATAAGAGCAAACCCGCAGAGTAGAGGTTCCGGCACTGATTGCCGAGTTACCTTCTGGCGCGGCGCTAGTGGCTGATAAAGACTATAACAGTGGTGCTATGCAGCCCCTAATAAAAACGCCGTTGATCGCCAACTTGCCGTTATGATGACCCAATTAGCCTACGCGGTGGGTTGTGATATTGTGGCAGAAGGGATTGGAATCGCCGAACACGCCGCCGATTTACACTCTATCGGTTGCGAAGCAGCGCAAGGGGACTATTATGCTCGACCACTGCCAGCCAATGTGTTTGTTGCCTGGTATAAAGATTGGACATCACAACTTCCGCCCCACACTGCTTTGGAGCCTGCTTAATGGCGCATGACTTGCTTGACCGCTTACGCGAACGCTTAGAAGAATTAAACCGCTCCGAGCGTAAAGTTGCTAACGTGATTCTAGACGATCCGACAGCCGCTACCAGCTTAAGCATCGCAAGCCTGGCCCAAGCCGCCAGTGTCAGCGAGCCGACCGTTAACCGGTTCTGCCGCAACTTTGGCGCCAAGGGATATCCCGACTTTAAAATCAAACTCGCCCAAAGCCTGGCGGGTGGGACACCCTACGTGACCCGAGCCGTTGAGCCCGGCGATACGGCGACCCAATACACTCAGAAAATTTTTGGCGCCACCATTGCCGCGCTGGATGAAGCCCAGCGTGATATTGATATGACGGCCATTGAACGAATGGTCGACTACCTGACTCAGGCAAAGCAGATTCACTTTTTTGGGTTAGGCGCATCAGGTGCCGTCGCTCAGGATGCTCAACATAAGTTTTTTCGGTTCAATCTACCCGTCATGGCCTACGCCGATGTATTGATGCAGCGCATGGTAGCGGCGTCCTGCCATACGGGCGATGTGGTGGTGATTATTTCCTACACCGGACGAACCCGTGAGCTGGTAGATATCGCCCGTGTAGCCCGCGAATCTGGCGCCGTTGTGCTGGGCATTACAGCCCCCGCGTCACCGCTTGCCAACGAGTGTAGCGCCACGCTTAACGTGGCAACCCCTGAAGACACCGACCACTACATGCCCATGACGTCAAGGGTGATTCAGCTTACCTTGATTGACGCCCTGGCCACCGGCGTCACACTACGACGTGGCGAAGACTTCTTACCGCACTTGAAAAAAATCAAGGACAGCCTGCGCGATACCCGCTTTCCGCTGGAATAGCCCAGCCAGCTAGAAAGGCTTTCGTTCTATACGGCGGTGGTCACGGTTATTTCTACTTTTAACTCGTCGGCGGGCATCGGGGCACATACGCAGGTACGCGCTGGCGCGTAGCCTTCGGGCACCCAGGCATCCCACACCTCATTCATGGCGACGACATCGCTGCCATCCTTGAGATAAATCGTGGCGCTTAATAGCTGCTCACGGCTTGAACCGATCTCTTTTAACAGCGCATCGACACGCGCCAGCATGCTTTCTGTCTGCGCCTTAATATCGCCATGACGCGCCTCAGGCCCCGCGACCTGACCACACAAATAAGCAACCCCTTGGTGGATAACGGCGCGACTCATGCGGGCCTTGGTATCGTGACGTTCGATCGTCATAGAGCACTCTCCTAAAAAATGGGAAAAAAACAGTGTAAACGGCGACTCAGTGACTGACCACGCTTTCCTGTTCAGCGCTGTGTGGGTACCGGCCGATGTTCAAAAACCCGGCGTAACACAAAGCTGGTATGCGCCCCTGTGACACCTTCAATACGGTTAATAACGTGCAGCAGTAAATGCTGATAATCATCCATATCCTGGACTAAAATCTTTAGCTGAAAGTCGGCAGCCTGCCCGGTAATGATCAGACATTCGATCACGTTGGGAATTTTTCGGATGTGGCGTTCAAAGTTCTCAAACCGCTCGGAGGTATGCTGGTCCATGGCAATATGCAGCAGTACCATCAGTTGGTAGCCCAACTGGCGAGCATCTACCTCGGCGCGATACTGCATAATCAAGCCGTGCTCTTCCAGCGCACGCACCCGGCGTAAACAGGGCGATGCCGAAAGGCCAATTCGATCAGCCAATTCCTGGTTACTGATCCGCCCTTCTTGTTGCAGAATCGTCAAAATTTGGCGGTCAAAACGGTCAAGCGTCAATGGCGTCACCGACATAAACAGCAGCCTCTGCTAAGAAATTATAAATTATTAAAACATACTGCCAATTAATGCCATTTTTATTCATTTTTAGCAACAACCTAGCGCTATAAACCCGTTACACTATTCACACTGCCAAAAGCAGTTAACGGTTGTGTGCCATACTCTGCATCATGAGTCTGCACCGATGAACAAAGGCCTACCCACAAGCGGCCAGTTTTCCAAGTCATTAACCCCCTTAGGAATCTCATCATGTCTGCTTTCGATCATCGTAAATATCGCCCAGCACCGCGCGTTCCTGCGTTTAACCGCCAATGGCCTGACCGTGACCTTGATCGTGCGCCGATCTGGGTAAGTGAAGACCTGCGTGATGGTAACCAGGCGCTGCTAGAGCCGATGACCGTTGAGCAGAAAAAGCGCTTCTGGCACCAGATCGTTAAGGTGGGCATTAAAGAAGTCATGGTGGGGTTCCCTTCCGCCAGCCAACCCGACTTTGATTTTGTGCGCTGGTTAATTGAAGAAGATCAGATTCCTGAGGATGTCACTATCGCGGTGCTGGTGCAGTGTCGCGAGCATTTGATTGAAAAAACCTTTGAAGCTTTAGTGGGTGCCAAGCGCGCTATTATCCACCTGTATAACTCGACCTCGACCATTCAGCGCGAACGCGTGTTTGAGATGGACCGCGACGGTATTACCGATATTGCCGTTCAGGGCGCTACCTGGGTTAAACAGTATGCCGAGCGCTATCCAGACGTTGCCTGGCGTTTTCAGTATTCACCGGAGAGCTTCTCCAGCACCGAAATCGACTTCTCGCTGGCGATTTGTGAAGCGGTGATGGACGTTTGGCAGCCAACGCCTGAGAACAAGTGTATCCTCAACCTGCCGACGACCGTCGAAGTGGCTGGCCCTCACCACCATGCCGACCAGATCGAATACTTCTGCCAGCACATCAGTCGTCGCGATAGCGTGATTATCTCGGTGCATACCCACAACGACCGAGGCGGTGCAGTAGCCTCAGCCGAACTTGCCTTGCTTGCCGGTGCCGACCGTGTGGAAGGCACGCTGCTGGGTAATGGCGAGCGTACCGGCAACATGGACATCATCACGCTGGCCATGAACCTTTACAGCCAAGGGATTGATCCTAAACTTGATCTTTCCAACCCGGATGAGATCATTCAGGTCGTTCACGAGTGCACCGGCATTACCATGCACCCACGCCACCCTTGGGTAGGTGAAATGGTGTATACCGCCTTCTCTGGTAGCCATCAGGATGCGATTCGTAAATCCCTCAAGCACCAGAAGCCCGACGAACCGTGGCAAGTGGCTTACCTGCCGATTGATCCCCACGACATTGGCCGCGACTACCAGGCCGTGATTCGAGTCAACAGCCAGTCCGGCAAGGGCGGCATGGCCTTTTTGCTTGAGCGCGACTACGGCATCAACCTGCCACGCTGGATGATGCTGGCCTTGGCCCCCTATGTACAAAAAGAGAGCGAAGAGCGCGCCAGCGAACTCTCAAGCGAGATGATTCGCCAAGTGATGTTCGATAACTTCACCCAGGAAACGCCACTGTCGCTGGCAGACTACCAGCTTTCCAAGGGCCAGCACGAAGGGCTTGAAGTGACCTTGTGGCAAGGTAGCGAAACCCTGCGCCTGTCTGGTTCCGGCAACGGTGCCATGTCGGCCTTTACCGATGCCTGGCAGAAGCACTCCGGTGTTAACGTGACGATTATCGACTACAGTGAGCACTCGTTGGGCGGTGGTAGCGAAGCCAACGCAATCGCCTTTGTACAGTTGAGCATTGATGGCCAGCGCATTTGCGCCGTTGCCGAAGATAGCGACACGGTTAGCGCTTCTTTGAAAGCCCTGATCTCGGGCATCAACCGCGTCGCCACTACAAACGCGGAGGCAGCGCCAAGCCATCAGGGCAGCGTCCTGCCAGCCTAACGATCTATAAGTAATACACTAATGCCTTGCGCGGCTACCCACGCAAGGCATTTTTCTGCGCCTTGAAAACGCATGTTAGAATTGGCCGCTTATCGAAGACCCCTTTTGTTAGTCAGTGGAGAAAACATGGGTCCAGGCATCGCAAGCGTACTGCTTATCGCACTGGGCGGCGCACTCGGGGGAATGGCCAGGTTTGCTCTTTCCAACCTGTTAGCGCGCTGGCTGGGCAAGGCGTTTCCCTGGGGCACGCTCGTTGTTAACGCGACCGGCGCGCTGGCCGCAGGCTGGCTATTGGGCCGCCAAGGCCTGCCTGACACACCAACGGCGTTCTGGCTGTTTAGCGTAACTGGCCTACTCGGCGGCTATACCACGGTCTCATCGTTTAGCCTGCAAACTCTTGAACTTTGGCAAGGCGGTCAATCGGGCCGTGCGGCACTCAACATGGGCGGCACACTGGTGCTGGGCATTGGTATGGCAGCGTTGGGCTGGGTGCTGGCAGGGTGCCGCGTATGAGGACTTGGAAATGCTACCTTGCCGTCGGGGTTGGTAGCGGCCTGGGCAGCGCACTGCGCTACGCCGTATCGCTTGTCTCCCAAGCGGCCTTGGGTAGCTATTTCCCGTGGGGCACGCTGATCGTCAACGTACTGGGGTCGGGTTTGATCGGCTGGATAGCCGCCACCGCGCTACGTGCACCCCATAGCAAACTGACCTACTGGCACCCGCTGCTCGTGGCAGGTTTTTGCGGCGGCTTTACGACCTTTTCACTGTTTAGCCTGGAAACGCTGCATTTCCTTAACCATGGCCAAGGCTGGTGGGGGCTTTCGTACGTGCTGGTGAGCCTGCCGCTATGGCTATTGGCCGCCATGGCAGGCGAGCGCTTGGCACTTCGCCGCCAATAAATACTCAAGAAAAATCACTCAGGGAAAACCAATGCGCGAGCAGATGGAAAAACACCAGTGCTGGATTTACCTGGTCTGCATTGGCCTAGGGCTGGCCTTGGGCGTTGTGTCACCGGCGCTGGCTGATGTGCTGGAGCAGTTACTGTGGCCACTGTTAGGCCTTCTGATGTACGCCACCTTTAGCCAGATTCCTTTGCTTAGCGTGGCGCGCGGCCTTACCGACGGCCGCTTTATGACGGCGCTGCTAGTGGGCAACTTTATCGCCATTCCGGCCTTTCTGGGGCTGGTGGTCGCTTGGCTGCCGCTCTCACCTGCGGTATTGGCCGGCGTATTGCTGGTACTGCTGGTGCCCTGCACTGATTGGTTTATCAGCTTTACTCACCTAGGCAAGGGAGATACGCCCCGCGCTGTCGCGGCCGCTCCGCTGCTGTTATTGGTGCAAATGGTGGCTCTCCCTGTCTATCTCTGGCTCTTTCTGGGATCAGAGTGGTTTCATCTGGCACTCTCCACCTCACTAATTGTTGCCTTTGCGGGCCTTATCCTGCTTCCCTTGGCGCTTGCCGGGCTAACGGAATTTGCTGCTACTCGGCATAGGCGCACCAAGCGCGCCATCTATCACCTGGGCATACTGCCCGTGCCACTGCTTGCCTTTGTGGTCTTTATTATTGCAGCGTCACAGGTCAACCATCTGGGCGGGCTGTATCATGTGATGACTCAGGTCATGTTGATCTTCATGGTTTTTTTAGTGTTTGCGGGCTGGCTGGGTCGTGCGCTGGGCAGGCTGTTCCGTTTGCCAACCGCCAGTGCCCGCACGCTGGCTTTTAGCTTTGGCACACGCAACTCGTTTGTCATGCTGCCCATCGCCTTGGCTCTGCCTGGCGCATGGCAACCCGCAGTCGTAGTGATTATTTTTCAGTCACTGGTAGAGCTTTTTGGAATGATCTTCTATCTACGCTGGGTACCCGGTAAATTGCTGCCTGACCGTGAGCGAGGCAGCTAGCTAACCCGCGCGTATCCTCCCGCTACACCCTGTTTGCTGAACACCAGTTGCCACAGCTGAATCTCACGTGCTCTAAAGGCTCCCGCACAACTCAACAGGTAGTAGCGCCACATACGATAAAACGTTGGATTAAACTGACCTTTAAACTGGGGCCAATTGGCTTCGCTATTGTGATACCAGGCCATCAGCGTTTTATCGTAGTCAGCTCCAAAGTTATGTATATCTTCCACCACAAAAAGCGTTTCAGCCGCATCGGTAATATGGCTTAAGGTAGGCAACTCGCCATTCGGAAAAATGTATTTATCGATCCAGGGGTCGGACATCGTCGTACCAAGGTTTTTGCCAATCGTATGAAGCAAGAAAAGGCCTTCATCCTTTAGGCAGCGACTGACCACTTCCATATAGGCGCGATAGTTTTTACGGCCCACATGTTCGAACATGCCAATACTAACAATACGATCAAATCTTTCAGTTTCATCGCGGTAATCCTGTAAACGGAACTCTACCGGCAAGCCTTTTTTGATCAATCGTTTACCAAAATCCGCCTGCTCTTTGGAGATGGTCAGGCCGACACACTCAACGCCATAATGCTCGGCCGCATAAGCCATAAAGCTCCCCCACCCACAGCCGATATCAAGTACGCGCATACCCGGTGCTAACTGCAGCTTTCGGCAAATTAAGTCCAGCTTCGCCTCTTGTGCTTCATCTAGCGTGCACGCGTCTTTCCAATAACCGCAGGTATACGTCATACGCTGGTCAAGCATGGCCGCATAAAACTCATTGCCAAGATCGTAGTGCTTCTCGCCCACTTCCCAAGCCCGCTTAACGCTTTGTCGGTTTAACAACCGAGTACGCAACGCGTGATAAATCAATTGCGTGGGCTTAATACGTTGATGCAATTGCGCGCGCAGCAAGCGGGTAAAAAATACGTCCAACCGATCGCAGTCCCAGTCCCCCTGCATATAGCTTTCACCTAAGCCCAGATTGCCACGCGCTAGTGCATTTTCGATCACACCAGGCGCTTTAAGCTGCATATCCCAAGGGCGATCGCCGTTGAACTGTATATCAGCCTGGGCCATTAGGCTGGCTGCAAAGCGATGAGAGGAAGAGGTGGGATTAAACGGCTGTGATGTTCGTTCAAGCGTGGGTAGATTCACGTCAGGCTCCTTACGCTACTCAAGAGATGAATAGTTCAAGACACTCTTAAATAAACATAGAAGCTCATTTCAGCATTTGCAGATTTTAATTTTTCCCTTTTTCATTGTTAAAAAGTCGCTCTACTAACCCGTAGCAAAGCGACTTACCGTAGGAACACAAAAGAGACTTAGCGCAAAATAAGAACGGGGATACGGCTGCTACGCAGCATCGCTGTCGTCGTGCTGCCAACCAACAAGTGGCGGATGCGCGAGTGCCCATAAGCGCCCATGACCAAGAGGTCAATGGCGTGCTCTTGTTCGTAGGTTTGCAGCACATCATCTACATTGCCGTTGCGGATAGCGCCTTCTGCCTTGTGGCCTGCTTCACGTAGGGTGCCTAGCGCCCAACCAAGCTCCAGGCGATTCTCTGCATTGTCCGTATCCACCAGTAGTACATGGCATTCGCTGCCTGAAAACAGTGGCGAACGGGCTAGCATTTCCACACCTTTGCGAGCCGTTTTGCTGCCATCATACGCAATCAATACTTTTTCAGGCTGCTTGAACGTGGCGGGCACCATCAAAATAGGGCGATGCATTTCACGCACCACCCGCTCAAGGTTGGAGCCAAGATGCTCGCTGGCTTGATGAGCCGTCTCGCCGCGCTTACCCATCACCAGCAGGCGCATTTCATTTTCAAGCCCGACCAGTGTTTCCACCAAAGTACCGTTCAGTTGGCGAGTAACGGCGTTGCTAACGCCCTCTTCAACGGCGCGCGCTTGGGCTGCTTCCAGCATCAACCTGCCCTGTTCGCGGTTGACCTTGGCACGCTTCTCATCAAGGCCCATCAACTCCTCCAGCAAGCGCTCGCGGGCGCCAAAAAACAGCTGGCCCGAAAGATCCGGCTCGCCTGGCACTTCTGAATGGTTATCGGCCACATGCACAAAGGTTAGCGGCGCGCCCAGCGCAAGGCTTGCCCAAGAAGCGTAATCGCAAACGCCTTGCGAAAACCGGGAACCATCAATTGCGGCAACTACATGTTCCGGCATGCTGCTCTCCTTTATTAGATGCTTAGTGGCCATCCATCAGTTTTTCGACCGCCTTTTGATCGTTGTGCATCGCGTAGCGGTCAACCACCGTGGCGCTGGCTTCGCTCATCCCAACCAACACGACGTCAGTGCCTTCACGGCGGAACTTGATAACGACCCGATCAAGTGCCTGTACAGCGGTAACATCCCAGAAGTGCGCGTTGGATACATTGATCGTTACCTTGTCCAGGCTCTCCTTGAAATCAAACGCCGCCATAAAGCGCTCGGAAGAGGCGAAGAAGACCTGCCCAACGACCTGATACTCACGCTCCCGGCCCGCCTCTATCTCAGTAGAGCCGATGTACATGATATTGCCAACTTTATTGGCAAAAAACAGCGCCGCCAGCAGCACGCCAACAAAGACCCCGATCGCCAGGTTATGGGTACTTACGGTCACAGCGACCGTCGCCAACATGACAATATTGGTACTGAGAGGATGCTTTTTAATATCCCGAATCGACGCCCAGCTAAAGGTGCCTATCGACACCATGATCATGACAGCTACCAGCGCGGCCATGGGGATTTGTGAGACCCAGTCGGCGAGAAACACGACCAACAGCAGCAGTACAACGCCCGCAATCAATGTGGATAGCCGCGTACGGCCACCGGATTTAATATTGATCACCGACTGACCAATCATGGCACAACCTGCCATACCACCCAGCAACCCGGCACCAATATTGGCAACACCCTGGCCTTTGCACTCGCGGTTTTTATCACTCGAGGTGTCAGTTAGATCGTCCACAATGGTCGCTGTCATCATCGATTCCAGCAGACCCACCACACACAGCATCAAGGCGTAAGGCAGAATAATCATCAAGGTTTCAAGGTTAAGCGGGACATTCGGCCACAGGAAAATCGGCAGCGTATCGGGAAGTTCGCCCATATCACCCACCGTGCGAATATCCATACCGCTCACCATATACACAATGGTTAACACCACGATGCACACCAGTGGCGAGGGTAGCGTTTTACCGATCACCGGCAGATAAGGGAATAAATAGATAATGCCTAAACCGGCCAGGGTCATGACATACACATGCCAAGTGACATTGGTTAGCTCAGGTAACTGGGCCATAAAGATCAAAATGGCCAACGCATTCACAAAGCCAGTAACGACCGAGCGCGACACAAAGCGCATTAGCTCAGCGAGTTTTAAATACCCGGCAATAATCTGAAACACCCCGGTTAGAAGTGTTGCCGCCAGCAAGTACTCAAGGCCATGCTCGCGCACCAGCGTGACCATCAATAGCGCCATGGCGCCAGTGGCCGCAGAGATCATCCCCGGCCGCCCACCGGTAAAGGCGATAATCACCGCAATACAGAACGAGGCATAAAGACCTACTTTCGGGTCGACGCCTGCGATAATCGAGAACGCGATCGCTTCGGGAATCAGCGCCAGCGCGACGACCAGGCCCGAAAGAGTGTCGCCTTTAATATTGGAAAACCACTCATGCTTGCTGAAAAGTGCCATTCAGGGAGTCCATCGTTATTGATTAAACAAGACGCGCTAACTCCGCCCCACAGGGCCAGATGTCACGTCATTCAAAACCAGATTGTATGAGTCAGGCTGCAGGATGAAGACGCCAGGAGCGTCAGTAGCCAAATAACGGCAATAGAATGCCGTAACGCCGTGGAAGCGCTTTCGCGCCATGGCGTTTTCGAAAGAGGGAATACCTAGGGTGGAGTCATCAACCCAGTGGTAAGTACTACAGATGTTGCCAATGAACGTTTCACTGCGCAGATGCCTTGCCGAGATATTTTACGAAGTTACCCTGCCACTGAAGGTTAAGCGGCAGAACCGGCGCAGAGTTTACCAGCAACCTACCTCTTCTGCACCCCGGCGCACTTGAGGTCTGGCTGTATACTTAAATAGTCAGCGCAGGATGCGCTTCGGCGTCACCATCGCTACCATGGGCATCAAGCGCATAAGGCGCCATCATTGAACCTGGTCAACATTTCGACCAACGCGTTCCCATCTTCCAGAGGAGTAGCACATGAGCCATTCAATTGCGGTGATTAAAGGCGATGGCATTGGGCCTGAAATTATGGATGCCACCCTGCGCGTGCTCGATGCGCTGGAGTGCGGCTTTGAATACGAGTTTGTGGATGCAGGCCTGTCAGCGCTGGAAAATCATGGAACGTTGATCCCCCAGGCATCGCTTGATGCTATAGAGAAACACGGCATTGCATTGAAAGGCCCGCTGACCACGCCCATTGGCAAGGGCTTCTCCTCCATTAACGTACAGCTACGCCGTCACTTTGACCTTTATGCCAACGTACGCCCGGCAATCAGTTTTCCTGGCACTCGCTCGCGCTTTGAAGACATCGACATGATCACCGTACGCGAAAATACCGAAGGTGCGTATTTGTCTGACGGCCAGGAGATGATCGACGACGGTAACACCGGCATTTCGGTGATCAAGGTAACCCGTAAAGGCTCCGAGCGTATTGTGCGTTATGCGTTTGAGCTGGCCAAAAGCAGTGGCCGGAAAAAGGTCACTGCAGTGCATAAAGCCAATATTATCAAGACCAGCTCAGGGCTGTTTTTGGATGTAGCGCGTGAGATCGCAAGCGAATATCCCGACATTGAGTTTCAAGAGATGATTGTCGATAACGCCTGTATGCAGTTAGTGATGAACCCGCATCAGTTTGATGTGGTGGTTACCACGAACCTGTTTGGCGATATTCTCTCAGACCTGTGTGCAGGCCTGGTGGGCGGGCTGGGCTTGGCACCTGGCGCTAATATTGGTGAAAGAGCGGCGATTTTTGAAGCGGTACACGGCTCAGCCCCTGACATTGCGGGTAAAAAGCTCGCCAATCCCTGCGCTCTATTGTTGGCTGCCGCACAGCTGCTTGATCACCTGGGCATGGCAGACAAAGGCGAAACTATCCGTCACGGCATTCACTCGGTGTTAGAGACCCGCCGTGACATGGTCACACCCGATATGGGCGGCACGGGCAACACCGATACCTTTGCGCAAGCGCTGGTTGAGTACATCCACGCCTAACTATTCAGCTTGAATACGTTTCTTTAATAGCTATCTGCGCCCTTTCATCAAGGGCGCTTTTGGTTACGAGCCCTGCTTGCTCACTGCTAGCAAACCATCGCGGAAGCTCAGCGGCTAACCAAAGTCTTAAACTAACAGACCAAGCGTATCAACGACGCTTAAACAACGTGTGTTAGCAACATCGTAATGGGTTATCAGGCGCCATCAAAAAAGCCCCAAGGCGTTAATAACCCTGGGGCTTTAGTAAGAACGCTATGACTGCGCGCTTATTTTAGCGATGTTTTACGCAGGTAAGGCAGCACCGCGTCAAACTCACCAAATTTTTGCTTGGCATCGTCATCTGAAACGCTTGGCGGAATAATAACATCCTGGCCAACTGTCCAATCAGCGGGCGTTGCCACACCGTGCTTAACGGTTGCCTGCAGGGCATCCAGAGCACGTAGAATTTCAGCGAAATTACGCCCTACCGTCATGGGATAGGTCATGGATAGCTTTAGCTGCTTATCCGGCCCAATGATAAACACCGAGCGTACCGTGGCGCTGTCGGCTGGCGTACGGCCATCCGGCAGATAGGCATCTTCGGGCAACATATCAAACAGTTTGGAAACCTTAAGGCCTTCATCGGCGATGATCGGAAAATCAACGTCGCTGCCGCTATACCGGGTGATATCGTCGGCCCAGCGTTTGTGATCCTCAACGCCATCAACCGACACACCAATCACCTTAGTGCCGCGCTTTCTCCACTCGGCGCTTAGCGTGGCTACAGCACCAAACTCCGTGGTGCAAACCGGCGTAAAGTCCTTGGGGTGTGAAAATAAAATAGCCCAGCTATCACCAATCCACTCGTGGAACTGGATAGGCCCTTGGCTAGTTTGTGCTTCAAAATCGGGAACGACCGCATTAATACGTAATGACATTGTGCCTCCTTCGCGGGTGATTACTGCTTTTAATACCTTAAACCACCTTTAAGCAATCCACTATAGAACATTTAGTGCTAAGAAAGCGAATATTCGCCCGTGCTATTGGCTGACGTTCAAAGGACAGCTCCCGTCACTTTTGAAGCCCCCTTCGCACGACTAGCCTAAGCGCTAGCATTGGGGTCTTTATGCTTTACACGTGTCAGCCAGCGCTGCTTGGCGTGATGCCTTAAATTAGCCACGCTGTCAGTCTCATCAATGATGTCCTGACCCAGGATGGTTTCAATAATATCTTCAAGCGTAATAAGGCCTACAAAGGTGCCATGCTCGTCATACACAACGCGCATATGCAGATGGTCCTTGAGCATTGAAGCAAAAACCTGCTCTACATTGTGCGCAATATCGACACTCCCAATGGGGTGCATAAGCTCGCGCATGGTTTTGGCGTCATCGGCGTGATATGTATCGGATTTATGCACATAGCCAAAGGCCATTTCACCGTTATCCATAACGGGAAAGCGCGTAAAGGATGTCTTACCGTACTGCTGATCAAATGTTTTGACGTCCATGTTAGGGGGCACTGTCACGCATACCGTTCTTGGCGTCATGGCCTGGCTTACGGCAATATCATGCAAGTTAAGCATATTGATGATGGTGCGACTCGTCGGCATCCAACACCTTTTCCTCAAGCCCTACGCGCGCCAGCACTTTGATCTCATCACGTAGATCAACATCATGCTCTGACGTGCCCAGCCGACGCGTAATCTGCTCCGACATCCAGATAAAGGGCAGTAACCCCACTATCATCGGCTTTAGTAAACGCGGCAAAAGTGGTGCCAGCCCGCGCCAATAAGTGGCGCCAATCGTCTTGGGAATAATTTCAGACAGCACCAGAATCAGCATTGTCATGACAGCAGACACAATGGCAATGGAGGCTTCGCCGAATACCACTGCCGCTTGCGCGCCCACTGCCGTTGCACCAACGGTATGCGCAATTGTATTAAGCGTCAGTATCGCCGCCAAGGGCCGGTCAATGCTGGTCTTAAGCTGATTAAGCGAGGCATGCAGCTTGGGTTTCTCTTCTTTTAGCCTGGCAATATAGCTGGGCGTAATAGAGAGTAAAGCCGCTTCAAGAATAGAACACAAAAAAGACAGTGCGATGGAAAGCGTGGCAATCGTGATGAGAAGGAACATGAGAACCTGAGGTGGTGAGTATAGGTGTTTATAGGAGCAATCTAGATATCTGTCAATAGACCTCTGTACGCCTTTTCAGGCATGGATAACGCTCCCTCTGGCTCAATTACCTCCTCTCTATAGCTGATACTTGTCATCTTCGTTACGCAGTTTTATATTGCAAAAAGTCAACTATAGCTAAAGCGCTCCTGCTCCTTCCTATTTGGCTACTTCTTTTTTAGCTGCTTCCTA